>NZ_LT985980.1:300000-567273 GCF_900291985.1 Lysinibacillus timonensis
CCTAAGTCCCCGAACAAATCTTGAAGTCCTCCACCATGAATACTCCCAGTTGGGTTTCTCTTTAATTCTTCTTGTCTCAATTTTTCTCTTCGTGCTTCTGGGGTTTCTTTATCTTTATTCAATGAATTCACCTTCAATAACCACTCTTCCTTACACCTTAACATAAATTCCAATTTACTGGAATTTCGCAATATGGTTCTAGAATGTAAAATAAACACCAATTCCTAAAAATGGCGCCCGTATTGGAAAGGGAAAAATTAACTTTATGCCACCTTAGCAAAACTCTAATAAAAAATGATCCTTTTATATAATAGTAACGAGAATATTTTACTTATTTAGTATAATGATCATAGAGGTGTTTAAGGGGTGATTGAGGTTTGAATAACGTGGGATTAGTTAGAATTCTTTCAAGTGTAGTTTTATTATTTTTAGCTGTTTTTCTCAACCAGACGTATAAAGAATTTGCCGTAAATATGGATATCAATGGGATATTTATTATCGGGACATTATTAGGATTTTTATATTTTTTATTTGGTATTGTAATGGAACTAGAAAGACTAATAGAAGTCATTAAGAAACGTACTTATAAATTAAATTGGGGTAAATTTATGACTTTTTTTATTCTTATTTCACTACTATCAATTCCAATTCAGAATTGGGTTATGTGGTTCGGTGTAGGCTTTCCTCTTCCATATATCCCATTCATATATCCAGAGATAAAAGCTATATTAACGGTATTTTCTGGTATTTTATTAGTTCGATCATTTGAGAAAATTAAGGTTTAAATCAATTTTTTATGTAACAAATCTAAGAAAGTCATATCATTGAAATTGCTATTTTTTTCGACTAAGGTTTTTTGGTGATTATTTTAAGTTTCGAAGTAGTATGTATTTGATAAGCTAAAACTGAGCCACTAACGCAGTTGAAAAGTGAGCCACTTTTATATGAAAATAATCCTAACTTCATAGAGTTAGGAGCGTATAAAGGTGATTTCAATGGAGAAGAAACAAAAAGTGTTATTAGCCTTTCATCAAGAAAATAAGAGCCAACGTCAAATTGCAAAGGAGCTTGGGATTTCCCGTAATACTGTAAAAAAGTATATACAAGAGGATCTTGAAAAAAGAAGACAAGATATTCGTGAATTACCTATTACAGATAATTATGTAACACCTCCGTCGTATAAAAAACGTAAAGGAAAAAAACGTGCATTAACACCTACGGTGATGAAACGTATTCGAAAAATGTTAAAAGATAATGAGTATAAACGGCAACATCAAATGCACAAGCAACAACTAAAAATAATTGATATACATGAGAAGTTGTTAGATGAAGGTTTTGAAATAAGTTATACCACTGTTAGAAATTATGTAAATAGTGAAGAAAAACGTCAAAAAGAAGTCTTTATTCGTCAAAAGGCAACTGCTGGACATGAGATTGAATTTGACTGGGGAGAGGTAAAATTATTTATCGATCAAACATTACGTTCTCTTTCAATGGCGGTCTTTACCCTACCATATAGTAACGATAGATTTGCATATTTATATGAATCCGAAACAATGGTTTGCGTACAAGACGCTCATGTAAAATGTATTGACTATTTAGGCTTTGTACCAGAAATTTTTACGTACGATAATATGCGGACAGTCGTAAAGAACTTTATTGGAACTGAACGTGAAATTACCGATGGTATGAAAAATCTATCGATGCATTATCATTTTAAAATACGACTATGTGAACCGAGAAAAGGAAATCAGAAGGGGCATGTGGAGCGAAGTGTAGAATACATCCGTAGGAAAGCATTTGCCCATCGAGATAAGTTTGCAAGTCTAGAAGAAGCTCAGGATTATCTAACAGAAATCGTCATGAAATTAAACTCTCGCAAGCATTATAAGAAAAACCAAACGCACCATCAATTAATGCTAGAAGAGCGTGCAGCTAGGCAAGTAAACGCAGACTTTATTCCATTTGATGCCTCTGAGTTGTTTGAATTTAGAGTGGACAAATACAGCACAATTACTTATAGACAAAATCGCTATTCTGTTCCAGAAGGACATGTTGGAGAATGGGTGAAAGTAAAAGCGAGTGCGGAAAAAATTCTTATTTTTAGTGAAAAAGCGTGTATCGCGACACATAAGAGAAGTTGACAGATCCATCAGTGGATTATGGATATATATCATTACCTACGTACATTTGAAAAGAAAAAAGGTGCATTGGCTCAAAGTGAATGTTTGAGTCAAGCACCAACAAAAATAAAAAAATTATACAAAGATTATTATATTGGAAATGAACGAGATTTTCTAGAGTTACTTATCTATCTAAAAGAACGTAATAATCTTGAGAAAGTCTTAGCAGCGATTGAACAACTTGAGAAAAACCCTATGGTTCAGATAACAACAGAGAAGATTATTTTCTTAGCTAATCAAGGCCAATACATTCATAAAACTGTACATCCCAAAAATGAGGTCACCACCCAATCTCTCGAAAATCTTTCAGCCATAACGGCGTTATTTGAAACGAAAAAGACAGGGGTGCTTCATTAATGGATAAGAGACAGGAAATGATTGAGATGTGTAAAGAACTTCGTTTACCAAGCATTCGGGGATTTATACAAGAAGATGATATGTGGAACCAATATCAGACAGCAGAAGATTTCTTATATCACGCATTAGTGCAAGAAATGGAAGATCGAGAAGTTCGAGCCAAAGCGAATCGTATTCGATCTGCCAATTTCCCTGAAAAGAAACTATTAACTGAATTAGAATTTGAGAGATTACCGCAAAATGCGGCCTCTCGCCTCCCACATTTAAAAAAATTGGACTTTATTCAAGAAAAACAAAACGTCTTATTAATTGGCTCACCTGGAACAGGTAAAACCCATATAGCAATAGGTTTAGGAATTGAAGCTTGTCTGGCAGGGTATAAAGTATTTTTTACAACGGTATCATCTCTAGTAAACCAACTAAAAGAGAGCCGTTCTGAAAGAACGTTACGTTCATTTGAACTTAAGTTTGAAAAATATGATTTAGTAATCATTGATGAATTAGGTTATATCTCCTTTGATAAAGAAGGAGCCGAGTTATTATTTACTCATCTGTCCCTTCGGGCAGGGCGAGCATCTACCATCGTTACGAGTAATTTATCATTTGATCGATGGGAAGAAATATTTCAGGATCCAGTTTTAACAGCAGCTTTAACGGACCGACTAACACATCGAGCATACATGGTGGACATGGTAGGTCCATCCTATCGAATATTAGATACAAAGGAATGGTTGGAAAACAGTCAGGTTTGAGTGGCTCAGTTTTTAATTAATAAATGGCTCAATTTTTACTTGCGAAATACAGTAGTAGACAATATCATGTTCATTACTTTATATCTCCACCTGTAATGATTTAATATTAGAATTTACATAATAAGGGCATGTTAACGTATGTATTTTGTAAACTAACAAAAAAGAGGCAGAATAGTAGACTGAACTTATTCAGCCTCTTCATTATTAAACATCTCCAACATATATATACTGAAATTTTCCATCTCGATTATATATAAAAGAGATTAAATATCTTTCTTCACCGGATAAGTCATCTAGATATTACCCTATTTCTTGGAGCTTGGGATTAATATTGACATTGGATATAAACATTGGTAAATTTGCTTGTTTAATAGGGAACCCTGCGCTACTTACTTCATCTGGTGTGATGAACATCATTTTTCCATCGTTCACTTCAAATTCAACGTTGTAATCCTTCTTTAATTGTTCAAATTGCTCTTCATTAATAAGCTTCATGATATCTCTTGACGTACTATCAAGGTGCTGTAGATATACACTATAATCACTATTTAATTTTGCTAGTTCTTTATTTAAACTCTGATTTTCTTCTTTTAAAATTTGATTTTTTTTTTTAAGTTCATCAATTTCATTATTTGAACAGCCTATTAAAAATAACAAGAGACTGAGTATTACACCAAGTAACATCTTCATAATATCTCTCCTACACTTTTAAACGATAGTTTTTAATTAGATCTATTTACGAATTGTATAGTACATTACATAAATGGCCCTTTTCATGAAGAAAAATGCATTTCTATATCAGAAATGCGCTTGATTGTGAAACTACTTAAGTAAGAATTTCTTACGTTTTATAAAAGCTTATATTAGTTCATCAATTACTCTAGTATTCTTACATTTTCCTACCGTCATCATTGTCCCAAAAAGAATTTTCTAATGTTTAACTATTTCATTCACACAAGACACCACTAAGACTATTCTGATATTAGGCATCCGTTGCAAAGAGTTTCTCCTATTTTTGGCGTTCAAAGGAAATATATCTTGTACCTTGAAATGATAATAAACCTAGATCTCGCTCTACTAGCTTTCCATACTCAGTTCCATTAACAATCAATTCCATTCGATCTCCACTTTGTACTTCAAAAGTTACATAATATGTAGTGCGTGAATGGTCACCTTGAACATGAATTCGCTTCGAGGCAACTTCTGCTGGGACCGTAAGAAGGGGCGAATTGTTATTTTTTATACCCTGATTGATACTCGATAGTACGTTATAAATGATTAAACCAAAAACAAGAATAAATATGATGCCAATAAATATCGGAACAATATCAAACATAATATCACCAAAAAACATATAAACACTTCCTTTCTATATTTCTATACGTTCATGTTACTAGAAGAGTTTCATAGGTTTTGGATTTTTTGGATAATTCTAGAATTGTATGTATACCCGGTGCAGCTGTTTACTTTATACCAACTTAAGAAGATGCAGTACTAAACAAACTTGCGCTATAAGTAGCCGGAAAAATTCCGCTTAAATAGAAAATAGAATAAGATAATAGGTGAAATAAACGGAGAGATTCCGCCTATTGACTCTAAAAAGGCAAAAATAAAGGATTTTTCTATGCATAGTCGGAAATTTTCCCCTTATATACCCCAGAATAGAGCTCCATCGGACATATAACCGGAAAATCTCCTCTTATTTTATTTCCAACCGTTACTTAATTGCCAGCATATAGATAATGTGAAAATAAAACAGACCCCTAATTCCCCATTCATATAGGAATTCCAGGGTCTGTGATGGAAATTATGGTGTTACGTTAAAGAGATATCGAGCCTTTAATCATACAACCTTTAACTTACGAAGTGATTTAAAAATTTACTCGCATCACTGTTAAATTTCCACATTACCCCAAACTTATCAACGAGCATTCCAAAGCTTTCTGACCATGGTGTAGAAGATAAAGGCATGATTACAGTACCACCTTCTGAAAGTACTTCAAAAATTTGCTGATTCATTTTAGGATCTGCATCAATAATACTGATTAAGGCAGTATTCCCTTTTATGATTTCGCCTGTCACGCTTAGCATAAATGGCAGCACATCTGAAATCATTAAAATATTCCCTGAAAACTCAATACGAGATTCCATAATCATATTTTGTTCTTCTTCCGATAACGGGGCATTAGGATCTTGACCAAAAGCACCAAATCTCACTATTTTTACATCAGTTGCTTGCAATGCTTTTTCATAAAAGGTCAGTACTTCCTCTGCTTTACCATCAAATTGTAGATAAGTTATTGCTTTCATAGTTGATTCCTCCTTTTCATATTTGAAGTATAATGGGACATAGGCGACAACTGTATGTCGTATATAGGAGGAGAATATGAAAAAAATTGAACGACTAATCTCCATCGTGATGATTTTGTTACAGAAAGAAGTTGTTTCGGCATCAGAATTTAGTCGACTTTTCAAAGTATCGAGACGAACGATTCAACGTGATATGGAAGCACTAAGTTATGCGAACATCCCGATTTATGCGGAATATGGTGCTGAAGGTGGATATGCGCTAATGGAAGAGTATAAATTCGACAAACGATTACTCAATCACAATGATATTGAAAATATACTTATCGCTTTAGGTGGCTTTGAAGGACTGACTACTTATCAAGAAATTCAAACGACGATTCAGAAAATCAAAGGAATGACAAGCGCAAATATTTCTCCAAAACTTGATGTAAGTTTTTATGAGTGGCTAGGCAGAAGTCAAATGAACGATGATATTTTATTGATGAAGCAAGCCATTGAGAAGAATTGGTTATTAAAGTTCGAGTATGTAGACCAAGCGGGAAACATCACTTACAGGATTGTAGAACCTTATAAGTTACATTTAAAGGAAATGCATTGGTATCTTTCTGGTTATAGTTTAGAAAGAGAAGATTATCGAACCTTTAAATTGTCGAGGATAACCAATATCCAAAAAGAAGGTTCATTTGTCCCAAGACCTGAAAAGGTGTTTGAAGATAAAAAACAGCCAATGAATCCACTACGAGTGGTTAGCGTACAGCTCAGGATAGCTGTCGCAGTGAAAGATCAATTTATCGAAAGATACGGAAAAAGTGCCGTTATAAAAGAAACTCCAAGAAGTTACCTTGCAACAATTGAATTGCCTGAAAATCAATATGCTTATCAATTTTTAGCCGGATTCGGGAATAAGGTGAAAATTTTAAACCCAAAAGGATTTATTTCAAACTATGTAACCTTTCTAGAGGAAGCAGTAAAGCTTTACAAATAGAATTTTTAGTGTTTCGTTTGCTTTCCAATTGAGTATAGGACAAAAGTTAATTTTCAACAAACAGAGCGTTTTGAATATAGTAAAAATTTGCTTATCTGTTTATTTGGAAGTCGTTCGTTGGAGATGCAGACTGAGAGTGCATCTGCACCTGTCGCTTCGCTTTCGGTGCAAATAAATTTGTCGCTTCGCTTTCGATGCAAGGCAAATCCTTCCTACGGGATGTAGAAACATAGATGAACAAAGGCTAAAAGCGCCACGTCCTGTGGCAACGCCTTTGTGACCAACATCCTGTTGGCCCGAGACCCCGCAGAGCTTGAGCTCGAGGAGGCTCAAGGCTTCCCCGTGGAAAGCGAAGTCTGCGTCGGAAACGAACGATCATATAGCCAAAAAGTACAATCTAAAATGAAAGATGAACTGTAATTTTCCACTTCTGTCCCTGCCCCAATTTTATTATCCAAAATACCACCCCACTTTTATTTTAAAAAAAATCAAAAACAAAAGACCTAAGCCCAGCAAAATACCGAACTCAGATCTTAGAATTTGCCTAAAATTATTGATCCTACTTCTTAGAACAAACTTCCCAGTTTCTATCAAGATTATTTTTAACTCTTATAAAACTGGTAAAAAATTTGTGTTAATAGCTTTGCCACAACACTACCTGAATCTACTAATCCTAACGATTTATTCTCATATCTTGCTGCTCTACCATGCTTCGCTTCAAGCTGTTTTGTCTTTTCGACAGCTTTTTCAGCAACTTCAACTGCTTTTTCAAAAGCATCCTTAAGATCCAAATCAGAAGTTTCCTTTAACGAATCAGCAATTGGTTTTAGCGTGTCTAATATCGTTTTATCTCCAATTGCGGCCTTGCCTCTTTTTTGAATACCCTCTATCAAACTTACATAAAAAACAACAAAATCTTCTTTTTCTAATTTCTCTTTTCCCTTTAAGCTCTTCCCAGCTTGCATAAATCCAGAAGCCAATAAAGTCCCCATCGTAGATGCTGCATTTTCTGAAATATCCATACCAGCATGATATAAGAATTTCCCTACATCTTGACCGTCAAATGTTTGATAGGTTTGTTGTAATGATTTCATTACCTTACTAAACGTGATGCCTAAGTCTCCATCACCATTTTGACTATCGAAGTTACAGAGCAACTCCTCATTTTCCTTTGCAGTTTGTAGTCCAATTTCAATCAATTGATCAAAGTGTTGAATATTCATGGTATCCTCCTAAAACTGGCGAACGAAAGGTGTATGATGTGGTTCGTCGATTAATTTTTTTAACTCATCATCTAATCTTAAAACACTAATAGAAAAGCCTACCATTTCCATCGAAGTTGCATATTCACCAATATAATTTCGATAAATGCTTACATTTTTCTCCTGACTATATTCAAAGACATGCTTATAGACAATATAAAGTTCTTCTAATGCAGTTGCACCAAGCCCATTGACTAGCACAGCAATCTCTTCCCCATCGGCTAATTCTAAATCTGTGAAAATAGATTGTAAAATTTCTTCTACGACTTCCTTCGCTGGCTTCTGTGATCCTCTGTATGTACCAGGTTCACCGTGAATCCCGATACCTATCTCCATTTGCCCATCCGAAATATCAAATGAAGGCTTCCCTTTAATTGGAATAATACATGGTGCCAATCCTACTCCCATCGATCTCACATTTTCATTCGTCTTTAACGCAATTTGCTTCACTTGTTGCAAATCATATCCAAGCTCTGCTGCTGCACCAGCAGTTTTATAAACAAAAAATAACCCAGCTACGCCACGTCTACCTTCCTTATTTTCTTTAGCCATTGAGGCAACATCATCATTTACAATGACAGTTTCATTTCCGATATCCTCAAAATCCGCCATTTCGTTAGCAAGTTCAAAGTTCATTACATCTCCACCGTAATTTCCAATAATCGAAAGTACACCCATTCCAGTGTCAATTGATTGAATAACTTCAAAAATTTGCTTTGGACTTGGCGATTGGAACACATCTCCTACTGCGACTCCATCTAGAAGCCCTTCTCCTACATACCCTAAAAATAGTGGTAAATGTCCAGAACCGCCACCTGTTAAAATACCCACTTTTTTCTTTGTATTATTTTGGCGAACGATTGATCTATTATCCTCTCGAACACTTTTAATATAATTGGAGCTTGAATATAAAATCCCTTCTAGCATTTCCTTCTCAAAATCCGCAGCATTATTCATAAACTTTTTCATTTAAACGCCTCCCTTTTTAAGTACTTTACGCTCATTGATCATTCTAGATATCTCATTCACTGACATAATTAGTAATAGAACTGCACCCCAGATGAAATCCTTAAAGAAGTTTCCTAGATGTAAAGCATTTAACCCTGTTGAAAGGAATTGTAAAATCAATACCGCCATCACTATACCCGCGACTTTACCAAAGCCACCTTTAACACTTACCCCGCCAAGCACAGCAACAAGGATCGTTTGTAGGATATAAGATGTTCCAAAATCAGCTTTAGCCGAGTTAGTAGAAGCAATAATTAATAAACCAGTAACCGCACCAAATGCTCCAGAAATCATATATGTTTGTAATGTAACCTTCAAATTATTAATTCCTGAGTATTCAGAAGCCTTTGGATTGGCTCCCATGAGTTGAAGTTCTAGCCCGTATTTTCTCTTATTGAGTAAGTAAAATGTGATGGCAGCCATTATGATAAAGATAATTAACGGGAAAGGAATGCCTAAAAGCTCCCCATAACCTATTTCACTATACTGTCTTGGTAACCCAATAACAGCTTGTCCTTTTGTAATCACTATGGCTAACCCCATAAATAATTGGCTCGTACCGAGTGTTACTAAAATGGCTGGGATACCTATGATGGAAATAGCAAAACCGTTAAACAAGCCACATAGCATACCCAAAAGTATAGATAAAACAATTGCAAATAACACATATGCAAATATCATCGTTCCAGATGCATCAGGTGGAATAAAATTCGACATAAATAATGCAGCTACTATACTAGTTAAATTGGATATAGCTACTAACGATAAATCAATACCACCCGAGATCATCGATAGCATCATCGCAAGAGATAATATGCCTAAGATTGGGAATTGAAAACTAATCGATTTAAAACTAGCAATGGAGAAAAAAGAACTTCCTCCAATTAGCCACATCAATAGAAATACGATGACCATGAATCCAAATAATTGATATAACCGATGATCATTTGTTTTAAAAATAGTAAATGGTTTAATTGCTAATTTCTTTTCTTTCAATTGATTCACCACCTACGTTTGATTTAATATGTTTTCTTTCTTACTTTGAGATTTCATTAGTTGGTAGGCTGCAATACCTGTACCGATTAAAATGAGTGCACCGATTACAACACGTTGCCAGTAGGAAGGAATCCCCATTAAAATTAAACTGTTTTCTATCGTAACGACAAGGATCATACCTAACAATGCTCCTCGAACAGTACCAAAACCACCAGTAATTTTTGCTCCACCTAATACGGCAGCAGCAATAATTAGTAATTCTCCACCTAATAAGTCAACTGGATTTGAGTTACGCATCATGATGGTATGACTCATTCCGGCTATTCCTGCTAATGCACCTACTAGACAATAAACAAAAAACTGAGTAAAGATTGGAGAGACCCCTATCCGTTCTGCAGATAATGGATCTCCACCAAATGCATATATTGAGCGACCAATTACAGTGAATTTTAAAACTAAGGCAACCAAAATGATAATCGCAACCGTGATGAATACCGTCACTGGTAGACCGACAGTAATTCCATCAGCTGTCGTGATTTTAAAAATCTGTGTGCGGGCCATATTAGCCATTGAAGGTGGCAAATTATGAATCTGCCCATCCCCAATAAACGTTAACAAAAAACCACTAAACATTGCTGATGTACCTAAAGTGACAATTAAAGTAGGCAGTTTAAGTAGTGCAATAAATACAGCATTAATTAATCCAAGTAATAAACCAATACAAGCACTAATGAGATAAGGTACGAACACTGAACCTTGGAAATCCATATTTACAAGGATTGTTGTTGTTGTAAACATACTAAACGTTGCAATTGAAGGAAATGAAACATCAATTCCACCTGAAATTAACACAATTAACGTACACACAACAAAGATTCCAGGTACTATTAAACTTCTAATTAAATCAAAGCTATTATTTAATGAAAAAAACGCACTATTCTGTGATCCAATTACCAAAAATAACAAGATTACGATTAAGGCGAGTACAAACTCTGAATTTAAAAATAAATTTTTTATTCGATTCATCGAAATCACCTACTTCGTCACTTTATGTTGTTGCATTGAATTCCAACTATCTTCATTAAATTCTCTTCCTGAATTTTCACCCACTAATCGACCCTTATTCATGATTAGAACTCTGTTACAATTATGTCGCAATTCCTCGATATCATCAGTGATCATTAATACCCCCATCCCATCTTTGGCTAAATCTTTGATCAAGTTATGAATGTCCTCTTTCGCCCCAATATCGACTCCTACTGTGGGTCCATTTAAAATCAGTAGTTGTGGTTTTCTAGATAGCCATTTTGCAATCACCACTTTTTGCTGATTCCCCCCAGATAGTGTTCTAACTGGTTTTTTCGGGTTATCTGTAACAACCCCTAACGTTGTAACCCAATAGTTAACATCTTCTTCAATTCTATCTTTATCGATCGTTTTTGATTTTTTAATAAACTTTTTCAAGTTACTAGCAATTACATTATTTTCAATTGAATGTTCTAAAAATAACCCCTCAGTTAAACGGTCCTCTGGCACATAAACGATTCCGTTATGAATAGCATCTCGAACATTCGAAATTTCCACCTCATTATTATTCATCAAAATTTTGCCACTATTATGAGGAAGGATCCCAAATAGAGCTTCCGCTAATTCCGTTCTACCTGAACCGAGTAAGCCAGTAAGCCCAACAATTTCCCCTGGTCTAACTGAGAAATTAATGTTTTCAAATACTCCAGTTAAACCAAAATCCCTCAACTCTACTATCGGGGTTACATCTTTCTCAGTAAATTCAAAAAATTTATTTTCTAACTTTCGTCCTGTCATATAATAGACTAATTTTTCAACATTTAAATCTTCCGCTTTTTCACTAATGATATTTTGACCACTGCGAAGCACCGTTATTTTCTCAGAGATTGTAAAAATCTCTTCCATCTTATGACTCACGAATAGCACCGATATTCCCTTGCTTTTTAAGTCCAAAATCACCTCATACAATTTTTTCACTTCTTTATGTGTTAATGCAGTCGTTGGTTCGTCCATTACAATGAGTTTTGCATCCTGAATCAACGCCCTAGATATGGCGACTAGCTGTTTATTCGCAACGGAAAGATTCTCAAGTTTTTCGTCTAAATTTAATTGAATATTAATCTTATCTAATGCTTCTTTTGCGACTTTTTTCATAGATTTCCAGTTAACCAGTTTCGATTTCTCTGATTTCAACTTTGGTAAAGCAATATTTTCTGCCACGGATAAGTTAGGGAAAATTGAAAAATCTTGATATATTACTTGAATCCCATTTTGAATGGCATTCATTGGGTTAACATTTGAGATGAGTTTTCCATCAATATAAATTTCACCTGCATCCGGCGTATATACTCCCGAAAGCACCTTAATCAAAGTTGATTTACCACACCCGTTTTCACCTGCTAGACAGTGAATTTCACCAGGTTGGATGACTAAATCTACACCTTTTAAGGCTTTGATCCCTCCGAACGACATAACTATGTTTTTCATATTAATGAGTGGTGTTTTCATAATTTAATCATCCTTCCTGTTAATAATGTTTACTCTGATTAGAAATCATAATCAGATAGGTTGTTTTTGTCGACACCAACTTGAGCACTACCATAGATATATTTACCATCAACTACTTTAATTGACTCATAGCCAGGAACGCCTAAATCAGCACCCTCTACGATTTCGTCTTTTTTACCATCTAAAATCATGACAGCTAATTTGTTCATCACGTACCCTGCATCTGCTGGGTCCCAGAATGCAATTGTAGAAATGGCACCGCTTTCAATATATTGAGCGCTTGCTGAAGGAACGGAAGTACCAACAATGGATACTTTGCCTACTAAGCCCATCTCTTCACTAGCTAAAGCTGCACCAGCAACGTCGTTACCAGCTGCGCCTTGGAACCCTTTAATATTCGGGAATGCTTTCACCGTTTCACGGAACTTTTCACTTGCTGTAGCGAGATCATCATTTGTTTCAATTTGACGTGCAACCGCTTTCATGTTCGGGTATTTTTCTTCTTGATACGTAACCGCAGCTTCTTCCCATTGCATATGAGATTTAGAAGTTAAGCTACCAACTGTTGTCATATACTCACCTTCTTCACCCATTGCTTCTGCAAGATTATCCATTAAAAAACGACCATAATCTGCGTTATCAAAAGCTTCAATATTGAAATCAGTGTTCTCAAATCCATCGGCTTCGTGTGTAATGACTACGATTCCTGCGTCACGAGCTTTCTTCAACACTGGTTCTAATGCTTCAGCAGAGAATGGAACAACTGTAATCGCATCTACATTTTGAGCGATCAAATCTTCAATAATTTGAACCTGTAATGCAGCATCTGCTTTTTGTGGTCCTACTTGGTAAGCTTCATAACCTGTGTCTTCAGCAAAACGATTGACGCCTTCTTCCATTCTATTAAACCAAGGAACGCCTGTTAGTTTCACTACAGTTGCAATTTTGTATGTTTTACCATCAGAGGAGCCTCCAGTATCAGATGGACTCGCTGTACTTGAACCACCTTCACTGCTACCACAAGCTGCTAAAATCATTACAAACAGAACGGAGATGAATAATGCAAATAACTTATTTAATTTCATCAAAAAACCCCCCTAATTTTTATGATCTGAAAGCTTTTACCTTATCCATAAATTCCTTCACTCGATTGATATCTACACCATTTTCAAACTTACCATCATATTTGAATGTAGTACCTGTAACAGCACCGTCCGCTATTGATAACTGTTGTTCTAAGTTGGATAAGCGCACACCTGTATTCGCTAAAACAACTGTATCAGGAACAATTTCCTTCACCTTCTGTAATAATTGAGAGTCCGTTTCTGCGCCAGCAGTTAAACCTGATACGCATAAAGCATCTGGTTTATTATTAAATACGGTTGATTTTGCAATACTTTCAATATCACGATCTGCTAAATAACGTGCTGCTTCAGGAACGATGTTAAATAATAGCTTTACATTATCTGCACCAATACGATATTGATGTCTAATTGTTTCACCTACGTTTGTATCCCAAGTGCCAAAATCACTCGCATAAACCCCTGTGAAGATTTCTCGTACAAATAGTGCATCTGTAGCGGCGGCTAAGTCGATCGATTTTTTTGCATCCCATAAGACGTTCACTCCGTAAGGTATTTTAATTTCTGATTTTAACTCTCCAATGATGCGAGCCATTGCAGCAACTGTTTCTGTTTTTACGTCAGTCAAATAGGGTAAACTAAATTCATTTGAAAACATGACTGCATCTACACCGCCATCTTGTAACGCGTGTAAATCTTTTCGCGCCATTTCGACTACATAGTCCATGCCTTTTTCTTTATCATAGTACGGATCTCCAGGTAGAGCTTGTAGATGACACATCGCAATAATCGCTTTTTCAGTTCCAATTACATCTTTTAACCACGTCATATGAATTCCTCCTATCCTCTAGTAAAATGGCAATCTTGATTTAAACTTTCCGAAATCGCAACTAGTAGATTCACTAGCGAATCAATATCCGCTAAATCGATCGACTCAATTGGTGCATGTGAATATCGAGTAGGAAATCCTAAATCGATAATAGGAAAGCCGTTATTCTCGAGTTGGCTAAATGATGCATCTGTTAAAATTCCCATGCTTGCATATCGTTGAAGCGATATTTGAGATGTTTTTGCCACTTCCTCAATAAATTTCACATACTTCGGATTAGGTATCACCCCCCCTAAAGTTCCCCTTCCATGAAATGTATAGTATCCAATACATGGACCGTTCCCAATTTGAATGTCATCTCTACCTTTCAAATCTGGTGTATCTGAGGCAATTGAAATATCAATCGTTATACCAAAGTCTGGATTGATTTTTCGAATAGCCGGTAATACTCCTCTAAGGTTAAATTCTTCTTGAACAGAAAAGACAATATATAATTCTATTTCCAATTTATCAGTGTCGATTCGATTCATTAGCTCAAGGAGAGTTAGGCAACCTGCACGATTATCTAAGGTGTTACTAAAAACTCTAGTACCATTTGTAAAAAATCGACGACTATATCCTACTGGTGTCCCGGCATGAATACCTGCTTCCAACACCTCGGATTTACTTGAGAATCCTAAATCAATATATATTTCATTGACTGTTTTGACCTTTAGTTTTTCATCCTGTGGTGTGACATGATGAGATTTTGTACCTATTACACCTTGGTAGGTTCCCGTTTCGGTTTGAATTACTATTTCAGTACCTGCTAGACTCTTCTCTGGTATCCCGCCCAATCGTTCAACTTTTAGAAAACCGTCATCTTCTACTTTTGTCACAACGAGTCCTAGCTCATCCATATGCGCAAAAACGACTAATCGTTTCGCATCTTTCTTTTTGTTCAACTGTACAATTACATTCCCTAAAGGATCTACTTCATACTCAACGTTTTTTTGTGAACATATTTGTGTAATATAGTTAATAACCGAATCTTCATATCCTGATAAAGCAAGTAAATTACAAAGTTGCTTTAGTGTATTTTCCATGGAACTAAGCGACATATATCCACTCCCTTTTGTTACATTAAGTTTTTGGTCTGTTGGTAAATCAATTTGAATTTTTCATAATATTCAGTATATTTTTCGTAGTTGTAACTATTCGGCTCAACTACTTCTTTTATTTCGAGCCAATCTGCAATGTTACTTAGATTGACTTCCTTGTTCAAAGCAAGATGGCAGAGAAAGGCATTCCCATAGGATGCACCTACCGTATTTTTCGTAATGACTTGTTTTATTCCACAAACATCACTTACAATTTGCAACAACAGCTTATTTTTAGTACCCCCTCCTATACTAATAATTCGCTTAATATCAAAACCTAGATCATTCATATACTCAATATTTTGTCGAATTGTATAGGCAATACCTTCTATTACAGCGCGGTATAAATCAGCCTTCGAGTGTTTTAAAGTAAGTCCGAAGAATACCCCCTTCGCATCAGGATGGTTGAGAGGAGTTCTTTCTCCACTGAAATACGGAAGACAGATGACGCCGTTTGCACCAACCTCACTCTGTGAAGCTGCTATCATATTACTTTGGTATCTTTCCTCCGTTGTTAAAGTTGCATCATCGAATTGATCAATAAACCATCTCATTAACGATCCCGCAGTGGACGTACCACCAGTTAATGAGTAAATACCTGGAACAGCATGAAGATTAGGCCACATCTTATCCGATGAAGTCATTTCGTTAATATTTAAAATGAAGAAAGTTGAACTGCCATACATGAGCATGAGATCTCCAATTTCTACTGAGCCACTACTAATTGCTTCAGATAAAGCATCTGTTGAGCCAGCTAAAATTTTCGTATCCGGAGATAACCCTAACTCTTCAGCTATACTAGGAAGTAACGTTCCAACTATTTCATTCGTCCAATAAAGCTCTGGTAACTTATTACGAGTCGTAATATGAGCAGCAAACTCTTCAGACCAATTACTCGTTTTAAAGTCATATAGCGGTGCAAAAGACGCTGCCGTATAATGGTCGATAACTTTTTTACCAGTTAATTGATGAATGACAAAGCCTGCGCCACTTACAAAAGTATCTGTTTGTGCATAAATTTCCGGTTCATTTTCTTTAATCCATAAAATTTTGGGCCCACCTGCCTGCGTTGTCAGTGCTTGCTTTGCGTGTTTTAAAATTTCTGCTTCGCCTAGTTTTTCATTTAATGACTTAATCTGTTCTGTAGTTCGTGTATCAATTCCGTATAGGATGCCATTTCGTAGTGGCTTTCCTTGCTGATCGATTGGTACAATTGATGGTGCAATAGAGCTTAATCCGATACACTTGATTATTTTTGGATCCAACTTGTTGTCATTACAATATCGTACAATCTCCACCAGAATTTCTTTACTTCCATTCCACCAAACGGTTATAGGCTCGTGCTCTGCCCACCCACTTCTCGGTATCGTTAAAGTATGAGGCACATGGTGTTGGTGTAAAATTTCACCTTGCGAATTCACTAAAACTCCCTTCGTCTCGTATGTTCCAATATCGATTCCAATATAATGTTCCAAGAGTTTCCCTCCTCTAAAAAAATGCTATCGGACAATAATGCTTTACTACGTATGATCTAAATTTCGGTCTGAAATAATTTCTGACACTTGATTTTCATTACAAACTTTTATTAAGGCAGTCTTACCGAATTTTGTATAATCTGCTAAAACGATTATCTTCTTCGATTGTTTCATAAAACTTTTTTTCACTTCCGATTCTTCTATGATATATTCATAGAGGAATCCATCATTTATTCCTGCCACACTCATAAAAAATAAGTCGAAATGAAGTTTACTAATAAATTCAGTAGCAAGACTCCCACATATCGATAATTCTGAATTTCTAACTTTCCCAGGAATAATATAAACATCAATTTTTTCATTCTTTACAAGTACATTTGCAATTTGAAGGGAGGATGTAAAAACTGTAAGATTTTCAGATTTTTCAGCTATTAATTTTGCTAGTTCTAACGTTGTACTACCTACATCTAATGCAATCACATCACCAAATCTAATTTTGTTAAAAGCTAGTTGAGCTATTTTGACCTTTCCTTCAATATTTAATTGAATTCGAGAATTAAACATCAATTCGTGTTGCATATCGTGATAAATTACAAAGCCTCTATCTAGTAAAATATTTCCTTTACTTTGAAGTATTGAAATATCTCTTCTAATAGTGATCTCTGAAACACCTAGCTTATCAGAAAGCTCTTTAATTGATACTTTTCTTGATTCTCTTATCAGGTCTTTGAGGAGCTCTAACCTAACCTTCTTCAAATCCATCACCCCATAACCAATTTTATCACCTTTTTAGTTAAAAAATAACACTTTTTTCTCGTTGTAAACGTTTTCTCTCTCGAATAAGTATTTCTGAAAAATAAATTGAGTTAGCTCTGTCAACTACATTTTCCACAACTTCATATTTTACTTAACAAGAAAGAGCTGATGTAAAAGTGACTATTCATAATTTACTATTTTAATATTGAGAAAAAATTTCATTTTTTTCAATTTTCTAACAATCGAGGTGAGGTTAGATTATTGTACTTATATTTAAATTAAATTACAAATGACGGTGGATCTGTTTATATTAAGGCAAGACAAGTCGACATTTTTATAAAATAGTCGGAGAAATTCCGCCTAATGTAAATACCGGGGGCAAATGATGCGAAGATAAACGGAGAAATTCCGATTAACTGTTCTAATTTAGGCAAATTCCAAAGATTTTGATAAGATAACCGGAAAAACTGCCTTTATTTTTGAAAAAATATAGCGATTTCTTAATTTAAGCGGAATTTCTCCGTTTAAATATTTTATGATTAGTAAAATGACATTTTATATCTTATATACTTTTTAAAAAATGGAGTTAGAATACATAAAATTTCTAACCCCATTCGCCTAATTAAGGAGAACCATGCTATATTTATTTTTTTGATAACTTATAAAGTGGTGGTGCAACTAGAGATGTTACTATGGCAGCAATTATTGCTTCAAGGAGTCCATTTGTAAAAAACACCGTAATCACAGCTTTAAAAATTGCACCTGAGCTGTCGGCATTAATCGCTTGAGCATAGGCATCCTGAAATATTAATGAAATAGAACCCATCACTAAAAATGTATGTAAAAAAGTAGAAAGCAACCCAGTGAAAAAGAAAGCCAGCTTCTGATTAGACTTTTTCTTTTTGACAGCTTTCGAAATAGCTTTAAACAAATAGTAAGGGATGAAACCAATTAATACTCTTGGAACAATGGCAATCACTAATGCCCAAAAACTTCCCTGGCTTGTACCTAAAACAGGAATCGCAGGAGAAAAAGCGAATGACAGTAAAGTTGGGGCGACCGTATTGGTGATAATGCTAGTAATACCAAACACCAATCCTAAAAAGGCACCAATTTTTGGCCCTAAAATAATAGAAGCGATAATGATTGGAATATGAATGATCGTCGCTTTAATGACACCTAAATGGATAAACCCAACTGGTGTGAGCGCAAATAATAATATAATGGATAAAAATGTAGTAGTTAATGTAAATTCTCTTATTTTCAATTTCTTACTCCTTCAGCAAATAATATTACCTATCTCAGTATTGCATATCTTCATTTAAGCATGTTCAACGTGGATATAATGTATAAGCTTCTCTTTAAATAAAATGGAACTCTGCCTTATATTACTATTTTAGTAGTAGATTTTTCAACATTATCACGTTCGCTAAAATAATCATTAAGAAAGAATATATATAATTGTAATATTTCTCCTCTCAATATTAAATACTTAAATAACTTCAGCAAAAAAAGGCATTAATCGTACTTGATTAATGCCTTGTTCGTAACTAAGCAGTCTAAATAAATGGCTTCCAATACTTAGAAAGGGATTCCAACAATAGATTTTACTTCCAAGTATTCCTCAATACCGTAGCTTCCCCACTCTCGACCTATGCCGGACTGTTTAAAGCCTCCAAATGGTGCAGATATGTCCCCAGGTGCATTATTAACCCGAATACTGCCAGCACGAATGGAAGTAGCGACTTTCTTCACTTTTTCTATGTCTTCACCAACGACATATCCTGCTAACCCATAAATGGTATCATTAGCGATTTCGATCGCTTCATCTAGGTCTTCATAAGTAATAATGGACATGACGGGTCCAAAGATCTCTTCTTGAGCGATCGTCATATCATTTGTTACATCTGTAAACACAGTTGGCTTCACATAGTAACCTTTTTCAAGCCCTTCTGGTTTACCAGGTCCACCACTCACCAGTGTTGCTCCCTCTTCTATACCTTTTTGAATATATCCTTGGACGCGATGATATTGTCTTTCAGAAACAAGTGGCCCAAAGACGTTTCTTCTGTCTTGTGGATCACCATAAGGAATGTTTGACAAGACTTCTTTCACAGCCTCAATGAATTCATCATGTTTTGATTTTGGAATAAGAGTCCGAGTAGCTGCTACACACACTTGACCCGTATTGAAAACAACATTCGATACAGCAATTTTAGCTGCTTTTTTCATATCGTAATCATCAAGTATCACAAGTGGTGATTTTCCTCCAAGTTCGAGTGCCACTTTTTTAATTGTTTTAGCTGCATTTTCGGTAATTTTTTGGCCGACTGCTCCAGAACCAGTGAATGAAACAAAATCGATATCTGGGTGGGAACTAATACCGTTACCGACAACTTCACCAGAACCATTCACAAGATTAAAGACCCCTTTTGGTACACCAGCAGCATCAAAAATTTCAGCGAGAATAATCGCTGCAAACGGTGTTAATTCTGATGGCTTTAATATTACTGTACATCCAGCTGCGAGTGCACTTGCAAGCTTTGTAGACGCCTGATTCGTTGGGAAGTTCCACGGCGTGATAAGGCCACTTACACCGATTGGTTCTTTTCGAATGAACGCACCACCGCGTCTTTCACTAAATTCGAAGCTTTCCAACTCTTTTGCCGCTTGGCGGTAATGAGCTAATCCCATGTGAAAATGATTTCTCTCACTGATCGTAATGGGTGCTCCTAATTCTTGCGTAACCACTTCAACGAGATCGTCTTTACGCTTTTCGTATTCATCTGCAATTCGGTTTAACAGTTCAATACGTTCTTCCTTTGAAGTTTGAGAAAATGTAGGAAATGCTGCTCGGGCTGCCGCAACAGCTTTATTTAAATCATCAATCGTTCCATCACTAATACGACCAATTACTTCTTCAGTCGCCGGGTTGATCACATCAATTGTTTTCGTACCAGTGGATTCTACCCATTCACCATTAATAAAATGCTTTAAATAGTCTCGAATGTTCAATACCCCTTTTCATCATATATTGCTGACTAAATCCATAATCAGTGTATGTATCGAAATCTAGGATATTAACTATTTTCATAATTTCTATTCCTTTAGTGAGCAAGCGATTTTTAACCATTCCCTCCTTTGGTCAACTACCACCATTTAAAAAACGACAATATTATTTTTTATGTCAAAAACATTTCAATTTCTGTTCTTTATTATATTTTTTTAAAAAGTTTTGCGATTTTTCAGTCATTTAGCAATCTTATATGTTATTATTATGCTAAATATAACAATGCAAACCGGAGTACTTGGGAATGAAGAATACATATTATGACTTATCATTAGATGAATTAGCTGGTTTTTATTATTACTTAAATAAATATATAGAACATGGGATACTATCTAAGGCGATGTACCATGAAATTCAACTTATTGAACAAGTAGCTTTAGATAAAAAGATTCCTTTAACATGGCTGTATTATAAAGGTTCTATGGTTAAATAAACTTCCATAAATTAACCATTTAACAGTGTTTGAAAGTAGCCGCCTTTGTATGCGAAAAACACTTACCTTACAGGAAAGCGCCCTATTGCTTAACTACCAATTTCAGAAATACATGAGTATACAAAAAACCACCTCACCCCAATGAATTGTGGAGTTAGGTGGTTTAGTTTCAGATCAGAAACCCATTTCTATTTAATAGATCTAGGCACTTCTATTTTAGCGTGATGCTTTTGGAGGTTGACACGCGTCACACTTCCGTTGGTTATTATTTTTAAATTTTGTAAATGTTTTTTCAAAGTTGCTGCCACATGCACACTTGAATAGTAACTTTTGAGAAAAACCGTGATATTCGGTCGTTAGCAATTTACTATCTGAATTGTTCTCAACAAATTCTTTAATCTTACCAATCGTCCATCGTTTATTCATTCTATTACACCTCCATATTTCCTTGATTCGCGGAGGCTTTTCTTGGCATCCGTTCAATAAATAGTAAAAATCGTCATTATTTTAAGCTCCTCATTATAACATGCCCAGAAAACAATTAACATATGTAAGGGATCTTTTCTAATTAGCTTTGGTACATTAATATGCAATATACAGTAATATTACCAGTTGTTGTTCATAGATTCATTCTCTTGTAAAAATTCTTCGATATCTCTAAATATTGCATTATATATCCATTTAGGTGTATCGCTTTGTTTCGTTGTTCCTGATGGATCTCCATAAGCCCATCCTCTAAATTCATCACCTACACGGACAAATCCTTTTGTGTGTTCAGTTGCTTTTGGGCTTGTTTTATCGTAATCCATTCCATCTATTCTATAAATAAAAGCCTGAACGTCTAGGTTTATAAAGAAGACAGGGGTATGTAGTTTATCAAAAACTGAAGTCCACTCGTCCGTCGAAAGTTCCTCAAAATATGCTTCTGTAATAAAATATGCGTCGTATTCTTCCTTGTACAACAAATCCGGTATTGTATGATGAAATGTTATATTATTAAAATTTACATTTGGACTTTCCCCAATGACACCAATATGAAGTGACTGCCCATTATATGTATCATCATTACCTACTGAACAACCGATTAGAAATATAGAGATGGCTATAGCAAAAAATAATAACCTCATTGTATTCATCCCCTTTCTATGAAACTAATAAATCTCATACAGATAGCATATATGCATCCTAATGAAAGGACAATTGGTCAGTTTTATTCCTTAACACTACTTGTTAATTCATTTTCAAACATACTTAATAGTAAAGTAAAACCTGCTACAATACTGAACACTTCCATGCTAGAAATTCTTATTAGCCATGAAGGAATCAATGAAAAGGAAATAGCCCAGTTCTTCTCCAATAGCACCAAAATAGGAAAGCAGAATGAGATTAGTAAACTTGGAATAGATACAAACCAAAGTAAAGTTGTATTTACATTAAGAGTCCATTGTTTGATGAAAATAAACGATATATAAATTCCGAATATAAAAGGAACTAATAAATTCAGCCAAATCAAGGGATATCCATCAAAGGTTTCTTTCGCCATCTGTAGGAGGATGTCTTTAACAGTTAAACTTATATTTGCCAAGATGACTAATCCAATTATCCAACCCAATTTCAAAAAATACTGCCATCTTTTAAGTTCTTTCACGAATTCACACCACTTTTCAAATACGTATCATTTAACTACCTATACGGTGAATGAATGGAAAAAGTTTCATATTTTTGGTAACAAAAAACCACTTTCCCTTACTCAAGAAAAATGGTTAATTGAAAATTAATTCTTACTACCCTACTCGATGGTTCGATTAGTAGTGTATTTAGACAAATGACATAATACAATTTTCTGGCTCTTTCAAAGGTTTTAAATTCTGTACTCAAACTCTTCCAAAAACAAACTTTAATATTATTTGCCCAATATCTTTTAATTCGTCATACAAAAATACCTGCACTAAAGAGTCAATGCAGGTCTCTTGTCGTAATAATTTATTTTGTGCTTGTGAATCCACCGTCAATACGAATCACTTCACCATTGATATATTCAGCTTTAGAAGTTAATAGGAAAGTAACGAGTTCCGCCACTTCTTCCGGTGTACCTAAACGTTTTTGCGGTATACCACCTGTTGCATTCGCTTTCATTTCTGGGTTCGCTTCGTAGAAAGCTCTTACCATCGGTGTTTCAGTTGGACCCGGGGCAATGGCATTGACCCGTAACCCATCTTTTGCGTACTCAGCAACCATACTTCTAGTTAAACCAATGATCCCGTGTTTTGTAGCAGAATAGGTTACGACGGAATCTTGACCAATCACACCAGCACTGGATGCAGTATTGACGATGGAGCCACCACCATTTTTTAACATTACCTCCGCTACATAACGTACACCGTATAATGCACCAAGAAGATTGATTCCTACAATTTGGTTAATCTCTTCAATCGTTGTATCTAAATAGAATTTACCGCTGCCTGAAATTCCAGCATTATTAAAGAAGTAATCAATTGAACCGAAATGTTCCACTGTTTGATCAACATAACTTTTCACTTCTTCTGGTTTTGATACATCCGCTTTAATAAAGATAGCATCAACGCCTTCAGCCTTTACTTTTTCGACCGTTTCATTTCCGCCTTTTTCACTTACATCTACAACCGCGATATTAATGCCTTCTTGAGCCATACGGATGGCAGTTGCTTGTCCAAGCCCGCTACCCCCACCTGTAATAATCGCTACTTTACTCAAAAGTAATTCCTCCCTAGTAAGATAAAAATATGAATAGATTCAACACGTAAATTCTTATATTCGAATAAAAATTCACACGAACACTACTTATTTATATCCCTTTTCTTTCAAAAGAATGTACTTGAACAAAGTATAGAATGGAAAAGATGTTTTGATGAATAAATTCTGGTTATGGGTAATGGGATTTATTTTGTTATTTCCTCTAAATATTATGCTTGGAATATCTAGTGTTTCCGCCTCACCATAGGTACAATCCATCAGGGCGTCACACAGATCATTGTAATGGCAGATACGATTTCAGAGGCTGTTATTAAGCAGTTTCCAAATGAATTTACAAAATAAAATTGAGAGTTTGCGCAAAGAATTGGAAAAATATAAATGGCTTACCGAACTTCGATAAGCCATTTTCCTACGAATTAAATTATTGCGATAATGCGATTTTAATGTGGGCTAAGTGATGCTCTTCATGCCAAGCTAATTTTGCTAATTTGGTTGCAACCGTTATTTTGCCGTTTGCCTGGTGAGTAAAGAACCGGTCTAATTGAGCTTCAGTTAAACTATTACCTAAAGCTACAATACGCTCATTAATCCCTTCTAAAATTTTGATAGAAGTTTCAACAGGAAGCAATGTATCTGGTTGAACCGCCCACTTCTCTTCATCAAAAGCTGGTACTGTTGGATTGTCATCAGTTAAAGCTAGTTTTAAACGTTGATACATGTTTACTTGAGAATCTGTAATATGGTGAACCAGTTGGCGAACATTCCAGGCACCTTCACGATACGTTTTGCCTAGTTCTTCTTCACTTAATGAATCAACCGTTTCTCTTAACCGAATCGTATAAGTTTCGATTTGCTTTAGCCAATCTTTAGTATCTTCTAATGTTACTTTTTCAGGAACTTGTAATGTCCCAATTGGGTATTTTACATCCATATTTGTTCCACCTTTCGACTGCGTATTACATTGCGTAATTTACTTTTTATTCTTCACCCTCAAATAGCATTGTCCCTTTTTCTTTTAGGTTGTTATGGAATGAGAACGCTTTTTCAAGAATATGTGGAGTATGACCGCCCACTGTTTCTTTTGCTTCTTCAAAGTATGCACGTAATTGTGCTCTATACGTTGGGTGTGCAATTTCAATCATCTTTTCTGCTCTCTTCACCGGTGGAAGTCCGCGCAGGTCCGCATATCCTTGTTCTGTCACAATGACATCTACATCGTGCTCTGTATGATCAACATGTGATACGAAAGGAACGATTGCTGAGATTGCTCCGTTTTTCGCTAAAGATGGCGTTACAAAAATTGTAATTCTCGCGTTACGAGCAAAGTCTCCAGATCCACCAATTCCGTTCATCACTTTTGTTCCGCTCACGTGAGTTGAGTTAACGTTTCCGTAAATATCTACTTCAAGAGCTGTGTTAAATGAAATGACACCTAAACGACGGATTACTTCTGGGTTATTAGAGATTTCTTGAGGTCTGAACATAATTTTGTCTTTATATTTCTCTAAATCTTCCGCTAGTGAATCCACACGTTTTTTAGAAAGTGAGAATGCTGTACCTACTGCAAATTTCACAACACCCGCATCGATCAGATCAAATACGCCATCTTGCAATACTTCAGAGGCAACTTCGATATCTTTAAATTGGGAAGTTTTCATACCATTAAGAACAGCATTTGCAACAGACCCTACTCCAGATTGTAGAGGAGCTAAAGAATTTGTTAATCTTCCTTCTGCTACTTCATTAGCAAAGAACGCTAATAAGTTATCTGCAATTTGTTGTGTTTCTTCGTTTGGCTCAAATAATGGTGATGGAATATCAGGTTGCTCTGATAATACAATCCCTTTTACTTTCGCTGGATCCACTTTAATACCGATTTCTCCGATACGATCGCCTACGTTATAAAGTGGAATCTCTCTACGCTCACCTTGGTCTTTTTGTACATAGATATCATGAAGACCTTCGTACGCGCGAGGGGCCGTTGTGTTAATTTCGATGATAACGTTTTCAGCTTTTTCGACAAAAATCGGCGAGTTCCCTACAGAACCTGTTGGGATAATTAGACCGTCTTCTGTGATGGCAGCTGCTTCGATAATTGCATAATCAATTTTTCCAAGCGTGCCTTTTCGAACCTCTTCAGCTGTGTGAGATAAATGCTGGTCAATATAGAAAAGCTCTCCGTCATTAATTTTTTTACGCATCACAGCATTACCTTGGTAAGGAACACGTAAGTTAATGATGCCTGCTTCAGCCATTGATTGGTCGGCAGTTGGTCCAAGAGATGCACCAGTATATAAGTTCACTTTGAAGTTCTCTTTCTCACCACGTTTGGATAGTGCTAGTGGAAATTCTTTTGGCTCACCGAAAAGTGTAAATCCACTCATACCAAGATTCATTCCATCTTCGATCCAAGATGCTGCTTCTTCAGCCGATACCACTTTGTCTAAAAACGCTTCGTTCCTAATGAACTGACTTAAATCTTTTCCCATTCCAATCACCTCGTATAAGTTTTCATTCTACTATATACTCTTACTCTATGAATTTTTTGGCAAAAATATATCAACAATATTGCCAAATATAAATTCTCTTAGTCTAAGGTGTCTTATTTATATTGTATAGAGGATTTCATCGAAAGTCTATTAATGCATTTCTATGATAATGATAGATAAAAACTATAAAACAGCACTAACCAATGATTTCATGGCATCCTTCTCCGTGAGAATGAATCTGTTTCGATATCTCCTCCAAAAATTTTTCTATTTCATGTTTTAGGACCCCTATGATATCAAGTCTTAGTTTTTAAATGTGATCAGATTTATCTTAAATAGTATAAGTAACCGGAAAAATTTCGCTTATTTTAAAAATAAAATAAAAAATAGCTAAAATAGACGGAGAAATTCCGCCTATTGACTCCAAAAAGGTGAAAATGGAGGATTTTTCTTTGTATAGTCGGAAAATTTCCCCTTATGTACCCCAGAATATAGCTCTATTCGGCAAATAAGCGGATAATCTCCGGTTATTTTACTATCACCAGTTAATCATGTAACTGCCATAATTCACTTCGAAATTGATGTAAGATGGACGTGTTAAGAGAAAGCCTAAATGCGTTACTGATTTGCCTTTATTAATTCATAAAACCCGCACCAATTAAGGAAAATATGATATAGCTAAACATAATGGCTCCCAAAATAGTATAAATTGCAGTATTGTCATCACCATTTCTAACCTTTTTTGCCAGAGTAACGCAATTAACAAAGAAAAATATTGCAATGATTGGCGTTATATAAACAATTAAATAGTCCACTGCCTCACCCCTTTTGATAAATTCTTACCTGTGCCGTTTCTTTCACTAAAATTGCCCAATGACAGAATGATGTCGAAGAGATTCTAATTGTTGAGAACATCAACTAAATTTAATTAGAAACTAAAAAGCGCCATCACTAAAATGAACAACGAGACGAGCAGATAAATCATTCCCCAACCATTTTTACCTTTTGTTCTGTATTCATCAAATCCTAGAATGGCAAAGTAAATCCCAAGCAGTAAAGAAGACATTGCACTGTATGAAAAATCCTTTGTTATCAATCCGTACACTGAAATTGCTATTATGATGAAAGCAATCACTATTTTAATGGCCTTCAAGTCAGTTCCCCCTCACATGATGACAGACCTTAAGAATAGAGTATTTTTTACATTTAAATGTATTTATCCATCAAATGGACATATGCAACTCAATCACTAATGACGTATGATGACTTCCTTAAATTAATTAACTTAAACATGCCTACTATAGTTATTTTCTATTAAATTTCAATATTAAACTGATTATAACTGAAAGTATCGTATAAACCACAACCCAAAAAAGGAACGTTTCATTGAAAATAGTAAAAGTTAAGATTGTAAGCACAACAAACGTTAGTATTGGCATTACAAACCATTTTCTGAAGATGAAGAAACCAATAATGGTTGATGCATGGACTATAATAGGACAAATTAGAAAAACAAAAAGAAATTCCATAGCCTCCACCCTCCATTTTACAGATTATACCATATAAAAATTACCGGTATATTCAATAAGTAATGAAATAGCATAATTTAAAAAATTGACGTTCAACCTTATAAATGAAAAGCGTCTGATTGCAAGAATTATGTGACTTAGGATTCGTTTGCCATAAATTTTTAGGATTTTCCCTATCCTACAAACCCAAATAAAAAAACACTAAGTTCCCTTTTAACAAAAGAACTAGTGTTCGCATTATGATATAAAACATAATTAATGGTATAATGACCATATGTAGTAAGTTCGAAGGTATTAAGGGTGATTGGCCATCTTATTCCAACATTTCGTTTCATACGAAGGGAAAGGAGATGATGCCAATGACAGTTTATGAGTCTTTAACGCTCATGTGCAGTTTCGCTACACTGATTGTAACGATTCTGGCATTGTCATTTACTTTTTCAAGAAAAAAGTAAACCACCCTCTATACCTTGCACGGTAGGGTGATTTACTTGCCCAGCCAATCGCCTTTAATGCGATAGGATTTACTACTGACTGTTTAGTGTTCCAGCACTAAGCAGTCTTTTTATTTTATGATTACTTGACTTAAGTATACCATAATACTCACGACTTTCAATTTAAAACTATTTTGATCTACACATCCAACGTCAATACCCATATAAGATTCGTAATCCATAAACCAATTTTTACCATTATCATCCATTAAACGATCGGGTATGTGACCAATGGCATTCAAAATGTTTGTTCACACTTAACTTTATTTTATATTTTAATTAAAACTTTCCCCTTATAATGACGACTTTCAATGAGTTGATGTGCCTTTGCAGCTTCACTTAGTGTAAACACTTGAGCTATTGGGAGAGAAATTTCCTTCTTTGCAAATAGTTCAATTACTTTTTCCGCAACAGGCTTTATTCGATCTGGATCTAGTTCTCTCGTTGTGCCTAAGCTAAACCCTTTTATATTCCGACAGCTACTATGAACATCACTTGTTGTAATTGTACCTACTCTACCACTACTATTTCCAAATTGAACGAGCGTACCATAATTGGCTAAGCAATCCATACTTTTACTAGTGACGTCTCCAGCTACCGAATCAAAAATTATATTAGCCCCTAAATGATTCGTCTCCTTTAACACATTCTCTGTAAACGTTTCATAAGTGCATACAACATCAGCACCCAATTGCTTAACATACGACACTTTTTCCAACGATCCGACCGTGGCAATAATTTTATGGATACCCACTTTTTTGGCCAGTTGAACCAAGACTGATCCTACACCACCAGCAGCACTATGTATAACAATGGTGTCTGAACTTTTCACTTGCCCAACTTCATGGAGAAGAATATACGATAAAATCGAAACTGTTGGCATTGCCGCTGCTAGGTCAAATGGTAAGGTGTCTGGTATTTTAAAAACTAATTTTTCGTTAGCAACAACATACTCCGCGTAGGAACCGTTCTTTGGAAAAGCAATAACTCTATCCCCTACGGAAAAGATAGAATTAGGTGATACCTCTACCACCGTACCTGCCACATCTAATCCTAGCATTAGAGGGAAGTTCCCTTTCCCCTTATTCCCTATACGCTTTTTAATATCTGCATAATTAACACTGGTGTATGCTCCTTTAATTAAAACCTCGTTATTGCCAATCGTTGATACATCAATATCCGTGTAAGTAAGTACGTTCGCATCGCCAAATTCATTTTGAATAATAGCTTTCACTTCTTCCATCCCCTCCCGTTTCTCATTTTCATCGTCACTACTTAGACAATCGTTCACTTATTTATTTGAATATAGAGGTCGCTTTTATACCGATACCCCTTATCTCCCTCGCAATCATTCGTCCTTCACTTATTGTTCGATTCGTATAAACCGTTCGTTTTTTGCAACGGCCCACAGTCTCCCATCACGGTAATACAGACGGTCTAAGTGGGGAGAAATATTGGTCCAAATCTGCGGAACAGAGCACTCCCATTCTTTAATACGCTGCTCTAGCGTTATCTCTTCCTCTCCTTGACGCCCCAGAATAACAATCTCGTCACCCACTTGAGCTTCTGGAAAATCCGTAAGATCTAGTATTGTATGTTCCAACGAAAGCGTGCTCGCCACCGGACATTTCCTGCCATGCAGTAAAACATAGCCGCCTGCAAGCTTTGGACTAATTCCGTCACCCAAACCGCCAGCCATAATTCCTATTCTTTTCGGCTCTTCCAATTGAACTGAAGCGTGATTTTCTCCAAATTTTCCGCCTATTACTTCGTTTACATGAACTAAGCGACTTTTCCAGCTTACAAGAGGCGCTTTTAAATCCGGATGTGTCTCTCTTTGGGCTAACGGAGAATATCCCCACATTGCACGGCCGGGGCAAACACCACTCATACGGATTTCAGGAAGTGCAATACTACCTGGTGTATTGGCCAGCTGACTAAACGGTATCTTTTCAGCATCTTTTCCTAACGCATCTAAAGCTGACTTGAATCTAGAAAACTGCCACATTGCATAATCTGGACCCAGATCCGGCCAGTTTACTGCACCCATGTGACTATATACGCCCTCAACATGGAGATTAGGCAGTTTGGAAACTTCTCGGTACAGGTTGGCAAATACCTCAGCATTCACACCAAGTCGCCCTCGTCCAGTATCGATTTTTATGAAGATATCAGACGGCTTAGAAACAACATCCGAAAATGCTTTCGCAGCTTCCACGGATAGAATAGTTGGAATCAGTTGATATTCCGCGTAAAGGTTAGCAGTCTCTTGAACTAGGTTGCTAGCAAAGATTAGAATCGGCATCTTCACACCGTTTTCTCTTAAAAGGATTCCTTCATCGACACTACCCACCCCAAGGTAATTCGCACCACATTCTTCTAGTACTTTTCCACATGCCACAATACCATGTCCGTATGCATTCGCCTTGATGGCAGGCATAATTTTCACATCATGACCGACCATTTGCCGAAATTGCATGAAGTTATCTCTTAGATTGTCTAAATTGATTTCAAGCCAGCAAAACCTGCTCATCTGATATTTTCGCATGAATTTTCCCCCGTTAACCTTTTTTGATTCCATATTAACTAAAAATTACCATACTGAATCCATAAGTTGAATTATCATTAATTAATTAAAAGTCATTAGTAAAACTAATAATGCATAGTTCGAGAGTATATCTATAGTTTGCTGTGTCTTAAAAGTTTAATAGCCTAACACTTAATTAGTCCTCTTCACCTAGAGAAAAATCTAAAACGATAGGTTTGATTACTTGCTTGGTTGATGTTGTTTGTTTTGTTAGTACAATCGTTTCGTTCAAATAGTTTTCAAAGTTAGTAGGATTAAAAAGAGTACTAGGTCGTAAATAGAGTTTCATTCGTTTATCATTAATCCATTGTTTTACTTTTAAATTAATGACTTTCTTAAAATCATTTAGTGTATAGCCATCTTTTAATCTTGCATGTATTAATCTTCTTGTTGAGTTGTTTTGACTACGAAATTCTCGATTTGCTTTTGTATTTAAGTATTCAATCACTTCATCAACAACGTCATGAGGTTTTTCGATAATCTTTCTTTCTTTTTCTTTTTTTCTTTCTTCTTTTATATATGCCCCATTATTGATGTCCAGGGGTCTCTCAATTTGATTTGTAGGTAGCTTTCTATTTTGTTTGTTCGACATATCAAGTTGAAGGTCAAGGGCAAATGGATTTCCTACACAATCTATCTTCTTTTTTTCAAGAATACGATTGAGCTTTTCATAGTCGATGCGGTAGTATTTCGTTTTGTATGTTTTAATACGGTTATATTCAATCGAAGAAATAATTACTCCCTTTTTTTCGAGGTTTAGAAAAATTCGACTGATGGTTATTTCAGACCAAAATGGAAATTGTTTTTTCCAATCCGCGTAGGTTTGGTTATACCATGTATAACCGTCATATTGTAACGGCGATTTTTGAAGACGAAAATGTAATTGCTGTAATACGATTGCTTCATTTAGACCGAAAATCGTTGCCAACGCAGGTATTAAAATTAAATAAGATTCATTGACTAATAGTTTACTCATTAGAATTCCACTCCTTATTAACAAAATGTCCTTACGTCTCTTATATAGAGTCACACTGCCAAAAAAGAGACATGGCTTTTAAAATTTTTTGGGGGGCTATTTGAAGGTTTAAAAGGATTACGATTGAATTTTAGTAAAATAAAAATCCCAGCAAATGAAATGCCGGGACTAATCTTCATTTATTGATCTTGTAGTTGGACGGAAATTGTGAATTGCTCGCCTTGACTTACACATTAGAATAACGTTCGGATAATTTTTCCTTATGTGATTGAAACACTTCTTCTAAAGGAATATTATACTTATTTGCAATTACAGTAATATTGCCTAATACATCTCCTAATTCTTCAACAAGCGCTTGTTTATTTTCCTCGTATGTACACGACACTTCGTCAGGTCGATCCCTTCCTATCTCTAGTGCTCTTATAGCTCGGGCAACTTCACCTGTTTCCTCTGCTAAAAATCCAATTCGAATAAAAATATCTAGCTCAGACCATCCTCTACGTTCATAATAATCCTTCACCCATTGCTGAAACTCTGTAACATCCATTCCATTAACCTCCAATTCTCTACGATAAGTTTAGCAAAAATTGAATGTCATATATATTGATTAAATCGTTTATTGATAAAAATAAGCTCATTTATGTTTACCCTATAAATCTTGAACTAGACGAATCATATCTTTACACTGTATACCATTCTCAAAAATTTCTTCTGGATAATGTCTAATAAAAAAGTCTATATCTACACCCATTATTCTAAAACCACATTTTTGATATAAAGCTAATTGTCCTATACTTGAATTTCCAGTTCCAACTTCAATAGTTTTAAAACCTTTCGACTTGGCCACTTCTACTGCATGTAAAACTAACTGTTTCCCTAGACCTCTACCATGTTTCTCTTCTACAACAGCTACATTCACTAACTCAACTGTCGCAGGTCGAGTTGGAAGTAAAACATAAACACCAACAATTTTCTGTTCCATTTCTCCTACAAAACATTCTCCTCTATTCACATATTCTTCAATACTATCTTTTGATGGGTCAGCCAATAACAATAATTCCAGTGGAAGTTGTTCATCTATGTTTAGTTTCCTAATCTTCATTATCAAATCTCCTCTTAATTACCCTGCAATTCCATTTAGTTCATTAATTACGTGTCAATTACTTGAGTGACGATTTCACTTAAAAACACCCATTCCATAAACTACCAATATATTTATTGATTAATTATATTATGATTAATCAATGAGGTGAGAAAAAATGAAAAAAGTACCAAAGATAATGACAATACTTGGACTTACAAGTGGTATATTACTTTATTTAGTAGGAAGTGTCTCGGCAAATACAGTTCATTATAAAGACGTAAACGAAACAGATAATTACTATAACTCAGTTAAGTACCTATTAGAACAAAAAGCAATTAGCAGAACATTGCCAAACTTCAGACCATATGAACATATTACACGTGGTCAATTCGCTAGTATTTTCGCAAAAGTTTTAGGTGATGCTATTAGACCGGCAGCGCTAATTTTTTTTGATAAATTTAAGGACGTTCCGAGGAACAATCAATTTCACGAGTACATCATACAACTATATTCTACTGGTTACATGAATGGTTACGGTGATGGTCGATTCGGTATTAATGATCCTTTAACTCGTGGACAAATGGCCGGTATCCTGATTAAAGTTTATAATATTCCATTGATCAGCAATGATGACTACAAAGAAAGCGGTGGCGTTGAATCTGATATATTTGATGGCACTAACTTCAAGGGCCAATGGGGACGACATATTGCAACTTTAAATTATTTAAACATTTTAGGTGGTTTTGGCGATGGAAACTTTAAGCCTAACAATTCGATTAACCGTTCACAACTTGCGAATATGCTAACTAAAATCCATACAAAAATGGAACACGCTGATTTTATTTACGATGGAGAACTCAAATATCGACTTCGTACATTTGGCGTGTCAGAAGGAGATATTTCTAAAACATTATCATCCATTCGAAATAGCGAGTCTGGTACTGATGTATTAAAATTTGTTTCCGAATATGATATGAATGGTCTACCCAATGATGAGACAATCATGATGCATTTTGAAATCTATAGAGAGGGAGAAGTACTATTCGAAGATATAAATGCAAAACTTGTTACGAAGAGAGAAAAAAACAACTGGTTAATATACTTTGAAAAAGTTGAAAATGAAACAGGCCTAATAAGGGAAAATACTACTAACCAATTGACTACTCCGATAACTGACGATAACTGAATAGCCATTTAGATCCATGATAATGCAGTTTCTTCATGGATCCTTATTTGTTGAAGGAAATTAGTTCATAGACCTCGCAATATCTATCATTTGTTCTTTCGATAATCTGGAACTCATCATTTGTACAGTAGTACCATCTTGCGCCCAATAAAGGATGCCTCCAGTAATGGTTTCTCCATTTTCATCCACTTCCCCACTATCAACCCATTCATTAAAATAACCAAGGTTTCCGTTTATATCAACTTGCTGACTATATGGAGAATCGTCATAAGGCACTTTACATCCTTTTCTTAAATGAATAGAGACCATCAGCTTTGTGTCTTCGCTATTCATATAATGCAGCATAATCCAAGGGGATGTTTTAGTATCTAATGTCCAATCTTTAGGAATCCTTTGGGGGCTTAAAATAGCAAAATCAACCTCACTCTGAATTTCGGATATAGTTTTGCTATTGTGATTATATTGGATTTCTTTCCCCATACTGATCATGGGATAACCGTTCATCGAGATGAGGAAAACTACTAAACTGAATAAAAAAATAAACGGTCTTCTCATAGAGATCACCATCCGCTGTTTTCTTACAGAATAGCTTGCCCAGTTTTTATCCCCTTATTAGTCTATCCTGGCCTATAGTTAGAACGATGCTTATTCTTTTCAAACTAATCAAGTTTAATGTCGTAAAGAAATTTCAATCTTTTTAACTGATTTGCTGGAGATACACGTCTCATTGAATTATTTCTTATTTTTATAAAGATAGGATTTCTTGACTGCGCAACGTGTCCAATCCATCGGGACATATTCGTTATTTTAGCTGTCCTCTTTACTCTCAATTTTTCAAAATGATGATAGGCATCTTCAATACTAGGGAATTTATTGACGCATGATACTAGAATAATAGCGTCTTCTATAGCTTGACTAGCTCCTTGCCCCATATTGGGGGTCATAGCGTGTGCAGCATCCCCAATGAGAAGGATTTTTCCGAATGCAAATTGCTTAATAGGCGCAATATCAATAATGTCGTTATGAATAATGGCTTCATCATTAGTTAGATTGATTAGCTCAGGGATAGGAAAATGGTAATCTTTAAAAAGAGTATGGAGATCATTTTTTCTGAACTTGGCAGTTTTCGGATCATGCTGTGGTGCATTTACACAGGCGAACCAATATACTTTTTCCCCGGCCAATGGAACAATGCCAAACCGCCCAACACGTCCCCACGTTTCTGAAGCTACGTTCTGAAAAAGTGTACTTTGATTTACCTCGGTAACACCTCTCCAGCACGTATAACCAGCATAGCGGGGAAATGAATTAGGGATAAGTTTTTTCCGGAATACAGAATGAATTCCATCTGCAGCAATAACATAATCAGCTGTTGCCTCACTACCATCCTCAAACGTTAACCTGACTACATTTTCATCTTGAAAGAAATCGACGCACTTTTTCCCGCATGAAACGGTATTTTCCTTGAGATTTCTAAGGAGGATTTCGTGTAATTCGGCTCTATGAATGGACACATTATCTGTACCAAATCGTTCACTGATCAACTTCGTATCCATTTTATTGATCTGTTTGCCATTTTCATCATAAATGATCATAGCTTCAAGTTTTCGTCCAGCATCAATGACTTGATCAACTAAGCCAAGTTTGGCTAACGCTTTTATAGCATTGTTACCTATACCTAAACCAGCACCCACTGCCTTAATTTCTGTTGAACTTTCGTATACGTTTGTCTCAATTCCTGCTTTTTGTAGAGCAATTGCCGTACATAAACCTCCAATCCCCCCGCCAACAATAGCAATTCTTCCTTTAAACCCCATTTTCTTCGCTCCCTATAGTTGCTATTTAACTAACTATAATTACTAAAGTAACGCCTATTTTGGTATATTTTAACATAAATATCTAATGAACTTATTATATAAGATTGTTACATAAATGAGAAAAGGCGCATTTCTTATGGAAGAATTGCGCCAGATCAGAGTAACCACCATTATTTAACTTTAATAACAATTTTCCCTTTAGCATGATTTGTTTCACTTAGCTCATGTGCTTCTTGTAACGCTTCTGCTGAAAAGCCAAAAACACTACCGATTTGTGGCTTAACGATTCCTTTTTCCAGTAATTCACCTATTTCAGCCAACTGTTTCCCATTAGGCGTTAACCAATAGGAGCTTGCCGTAACTTGGTACTTTTCCATTAAGGCTGGATCAGGTTGTCCGGCAATTGTTACTAATCTCCCACCTGGTTTAAGTATTTGGAAGCTTTTATTTAAAATCTCGCCACCCATAGTATCGATAACTACATCATAATCACTTAATACTTCTTCAAATTGTTGTTCACGGTAATTAATGAATTCGTCTGCCCCTAGCTGTTTTACATAGGCTTCGTTTTTTCCACTTGCTGTAGTAGCAACATACGCACCTATATGTTTTGCCATTTGAATGGCTAAACTTCCGACACCACCTGCACCCGCATGGATGAGTACTTTATCTCCTTCTTTGACTTTTGTCTGATCCACTAAACATTGCCAAGCAGTTAGGCCTGCTAATGGAATAGAAGCCGCTTCTTCAAATGTTAGGTTACTAGGCTTTTTAGCCAGTAAATCTTCATCCACAGTCGTAAATTCCGCGTATGTTCCTTTCGGAGTCGTATCTGGCCGTGCAAATATTTCATCCCCGATCTGAAAATGCTTCACTTCATCTCCAACTTCAACAATCTTCCCAGCAACATCCCAACCAAGGATGATCGGGAATGTCCAATCTAGCATGCCTTTCAAATAACCCGCACGAAGCTTCCAATCAATTGGGTTAATGGAAGTTGCATAAACCTCAACAAGTACTTGATTTGCTTTTATTTCTGGTTTTGGCACCTCCTGCTCTACTAACACATCTTTACTACCATATTCATTAATGATAACCGCACGCATGAATAGCACTCCCTTTTTAAAATCAATTTCGTTTAGTATTCGTTTCTTCCTAAAAAGTGATTCCTTTACATTAGAATCTGCATTATATTCGTATAATAAAAATTGGCCAATTTTTTATATTTAAAAAGTAATTCAACTTATTATTTCTCAGTTGCTATATTCCCCATAGAAATAGATATTCTGTTCCAACTGTTAATTTGATTAATAATCAGAATAAGGTCAACATACTGCTTCTCGTCGTAATGAGCTCGTACACGATGGTAAAGCTCTTCTGGAACACGCTTTGTAGGGATTAATGTCACATGCTCTGCCAACTCTAACGCTTTTTCAGCTTCCGTATAAAATTCACACTCTTGCCAAGCACTAACACAATAAATTCTTTGTTCTGTTTCACCGATTTTTCGTGCATCTGCTGTATGTATATTTAAGCAATAAGCACAGCTATTTATTTGCGAAACGCGAATATTGATGAGCTCGCGAAGTTTTCTCTCAATTGCCGTCGTTTTTATGTATTTTTCCATTTCCAACATATTTTTCAATCCATCAGATGCGATTTGGTAGTATGAAACTCTTTGACTCATAAAGAAAGCCGCCATTTAATAAAAGTATAAGGCAATTATAAACTACTAGAACGTCTATGCTAAATTGAAACACTCTCTTCCTTACCCATAACATGAAAAAAGACACTTTCCTTATATAGAAAAGCGCCGAATACGGAAATAATATGCAAATTATAGTTCCTATGCTCTTGAATTAATACAGGCTGTTTAGATATCAATTAATCAAAATCGTTCCATCGTTAAATCTGTATTGACAGCAACCGCCGCTTTATTACCATCAGCAGCAGAAATAATTAATGAAGAAGGACCGGATTTTTCAGTTTCACCAGCAATATAGATATTTTTTTCTGTTGTTCGACCAAATCCATCCGTTACCACTGCTCCATTTTCTTCCACTTCACACCCAAGCTTTTCAGCAAATTGATTAGGGCGATAAAAGGATGGTACAACAAATCCACCTGATCTGTTAATCGTTTTACCTGATACAAATTCAATTTTTTGAAGATAACCATCATCACCTATTAAGTTTTTTACCTGTTCCGATATGATTTGTATATGTCGTTTTTCTAATTCTTCAGTCCCTTCTTTAGATAGTTGTACCCCATTTGTCACTACCATTAAATCCTTAGACCAGTTATAGACTAGTTTTGCCATATGCAATACATGCTCTTCTTTTTCCGCCCAGACAATTAATGGTTGGTCTCTTAACTCCCAGCCATCACAATAAGGGCAACTAAAAAGACTTTTCCCATAATAACTTCTAACATTTTCAAAAGAAAATACCTCTTGAATACCTGTTGCTAAAATAATCTTTTCAGTAACAAACTCTTGACTATCTGTAGTTTTAACAATCAGTAGTTCATTAGAAGAATCTTTTGTTATTTCGCTAATCGTTGCATGAAAGTAGGATACAGATGGATATTGCTTTACTTCATTTAATCCGATTTCTTTAAACTTTTGGGGTGTAATACCATCTCGTGTAATAAATCCATGTGACTCATGCGTAACTCTATTTCTATTTGTACCATCATCAAATACAGCAATTTTTCTTCTTGCTCTTCCTAATGTTAAACTTGAGCTTAATCCAGCAGGTCCTGCTCCAACAATAATACAATCATAAATATTCACATTTCTTCACCCTTTGCTTTTATTTTTATCAACCTTTTAGAGACTTTACAACTCTTTAATATCTATAATTGGAATAAAAAATGTGACTTATGGAGCCACCGCCATTTGTTTTGCTATATCTACTATTTTTTTCTGTTTTAATTCATTCAACATCTTTTCTTCTGCGGAGATCATGACCTGTTGGATCAAACAGTCAGGATTATGACCTACACAATAGTCAAATAGTGATGTTGGACCTTCAATTGCCTGAATAATATCTAAAAAAGATATACTCTCCCAATTAGGTCTTAACTTATACCCCCCATTAGCACCGGAAATGGATTCAACCATTCCTGCCTTAACGAGCTTAGTTAAAATTTTGGACAAATACGTAGTAGAAACTTCTTGACGTTCAGCCAGTTGATGTACACCTACATGTTTCTCAGGAGTAACAACTGCTAAAAATACCATCGTATGAAGTGCATAATTCGTCGCTTTTGAATATTTCATGTTGTAAGTCAACTCCAATTATAGATATTATGTATCCATCATATCTACTTATTCGTTTCAAGTCAAACTAATTGCATTTACTTACTACCATTAATAAATCTCTGTATTGGACAGATGTTCGCTGCTAAACAATCCGCGCATAAACGCCTTAAGTGTTAAGTAGAAAAAGACGCATTTCTTAAAAAACACGCCTATATTTCCAGAGTCGAATCATACAGCGTTCTTAATAGTCGTTCCCAATTCCTAAGAGTAATCATTGTAATTGATCCGGCTATCAATTTGCACTTGCAGTATTCTCCATTGGTTTTGAAATCAAATAAATAGCTGCTAAAGTAAAACTAATTCCTACAAGATGAATGAAGGAAATCTCTTCACCTAAGATTAATACAGAGAGAATGACAGTACTCATTGGTAAAACAGCTGTTAATACTCCAGCGGTACTTGCAGGAACTTTTGAAACACCTTGGTACATCAAAATAAAAGCAATGACAGTTACAACCACACCAAAATAGAGTACGAACCCCCACTCTGTAATAGATACATCTTCAAATTGAAACTGGTAACCCTCATAAAGAGAAAAAGGTAAAAATAAAACTGCACCAAAAACACTGACAATCGTTGAAATAGCGAGAGGACTAACTCGCTGTGCGACATACTTCCCAAATAGAATAAATAACGCTTCACTCATCACGGCTCCAAAAATAAGGAAATTACCAAGTAAAGGAAAAGCTCCTTGTTCAACGGTTAACAAGGACCCAGATAAATTGATGGTTAATGTTCCTAAAATTGCGAACAAAATCGCGACAATTCCTCTTTTCGCCAATTGCTCCTTAAAGAATAGGAAGGCAAGCCCCGCTGTCACTGCTGGTAGTGTACTTGTAATGATTCCACCTTCAATTGCGGTAGTTATTGTAAGCCCATATAACATCAAAATATTAAAGAAAAATACACCAAATAATGCTTGTAAAAAAAGAATCCATAAATCTCGCATACTAATTGAAGGGATGCCTTCAAGTTTTATTAATAATGGAATTAAAATAATACTTGCGACAAGGAATCTAAGCTCGGATGCTAAGAATACAGGAAAACTTTGAACGATGAGTTTTCCTACTACAACCGAACTCCCTACAATCATCATAGCCAAAATGATTTTCAAATTTGGGACTAAATGTTCGTTCAATAGCCTTTACTTCTTTCTGTTAGCGATGGATTGATCATATCTGTTACTGCACCATATAGATTTTCCGGGTTTTCGGCTATTCGATGACATAAATACAAATACCACTCTTTTCCGTATGGTAAATATATTTTACAGTTATACCCTTTACTTTTTAAATCCCTTAACAAATCCGGACGGATACCATGGAGCATTTCCATTTCTACGTTGGGACGACTTAGGTATTGACGGTCAACCATTTCTTGAATAAGCATCTCATCGTGTGTGGCGATGGATACTGAGTGATTGGCTTCTATTAATTGTTGTACAAGTTTAAGATAACGGTTATTTAATTCCGTTGATCTAGACATAGCAATATCATCAGATTCTTGAAAAGCTCCTTTAACAACTCGTATCTTACCTGGATAATGAATAAGTTCTTCAATATCATCGATAGATCGATATAAGTGAGCCTGTATCGTTATCCCTACATTAGGGTATTGCTCTGTTGTCTTTTTATAGATATCAAGAATGTGATTCGTTTTCGATGATTCTTCCGCACTGATCATCAGTGTTATTCCGTGCAGACTTGCTTTCTCGGCTATCTCAAGTAAATGAATATATGCTATTTCTGGATTTATCGATAACCCGATATGGGATAAATCAAGGGAGACCGTTTGCTTCATAGAGAAAGAACTCATTTCTTCAATCAGACTTAAAAACTCATTTTTTGCCTTTCGACATTCTTCTATATCCGTTATATTTTCCCCAATATATTCAAGCGAGGTAAGGTAACCTTTTGCAATGAGTTCTTTTGCTGTTACAATTCCCTCTTCCCTTTGTTCCCCAGTGACAAATCGTTGGGCAGCTTTTAATAATATGGGATACAGTTCTTTCGATCCTTGAATATAGGATTTAATATGTTCATTTCTTGCTATCGATTTTAGTGCTTGGGTGATTTGGACTTCTGGACTAACCATTACCATACATCTCCTTTTTTTCTATTTGTTTCAACTTTATCATGGTAAAATGGTTTCTATTAGTACCATTTATTATCATTTTTGATGGTACCAATTTTATTGAAGGAGAACATGTACATATGCTTTGGTTACCCATTGATCGATCATCAGATATACCTTTAATTAGGCAAGTTTATCAGCAAATTCGGGAACGAATATTAAATGGCAACTTACAATCAGGAGAGAAACTACCATCGACACGTGAACTATCTTCAGAGTTGAAAGTGTCAAGGAATGTGATTTTAGAAGCTTATGACCAATTATTGGCTGAAGGTTTTTTAGTTTCACGGATGGGTTCAGGGACATTTGTGGCTGACGGGGCTTTTTTAGAACAAACGAAACATTCTTCTTCGTCTGATTCTATTAATTGGGTTGCAGATAACAATAAAGATCATGATATGATCAACTTTCGTTCGGGGATTCCCGCATTGGATTTATTCCCTCGTAAAACATGGGCAAAATTGTCACATCAAATATGGAACGATATACCGTCTTCTTCGTTTGGATATGATATGCCTGAAGGACGTCCCGAATTAAGACACGTTTTATCACGCTATTTACTAAAAACAAGGGGTGTAGATTGTCACCCTGAACAAATTATTATCACTTCTGGTGCAACTCAGGCTTTAACCCTTGTTTCGAAATTACTTTTATCTCCAGATGATGTCGTCATAATGGAAGATCCAATAACGAATGATATTCAAACCATTTTTAAAACGTCAGGCGCTATCATTCATCCTATACCAGTTGATCAGGATGGAATGAAGACATCTTTAGTACCATTCAACAAAAATCCGAAGTTTGTCTTTCTCACCCCTTCACATCAGTTCCCTTTAGGAGGTACGTTACCCATTCAAAGACGAATTCAATTAATTCACTACTCGAGAGAAACAAATTGTTATCTAGTTGAGGATGATTATGACAGTGAGTTTCGATATGAAGGTCCACCCGTAAGCTCATTACAAGGACTGGATTCAGAACGTGTATTGTACATTGGTTCGTTTAGTAAAATCTTATCACCAGCTCTTAGACTGGGCTATGTAATTCTTCCTTCCCATCTGATTGAAAAAGCACGCAAGCTAAAATGGTTTTCGGATCTGCATACCCCTTCTTTAGAGCAGCTGATCCTTGCACGGTTTATTGATGAGGGTTACTTGGAACGACATATTACGAAGATGAAAAAAGTGTATAAAGAACGAAGAAACTTCCTTATTCATTGTTTAAACACAACATTTTCAAATAAGATTACGATTTTCGGATTTTCAACAGGCTTACACCTAGTTATAGAATTGGATGAATACCATTTTTCAGAAGAATTGCTTAATTGGATTGAACAATGTGGAGTTCAAGTATATTCGGTAGAAGATCATACAATTGAAAAAGGAAAACATTCTAATCAAATTATTTTAGGTTACGGGCATCTAACAAAAGAAGAAATAAAAGAAGGCGTGACAAGACTACACCAAGCAATAGCAAATTTTAAATCCTAAAGGAAGAGCCGATTCAATCCATAGCATAAAGGAAATCGGCTTTTTTTATCCAGTAATTGAATGAACGTTTTTCTTCAAAGGCCTCTGTATTCTCTTAGGGAAAAGGACCCTTTAGCTGAACAAAGATGAGATTATCCCGCCACTTAACCCAGACATATTACTTCACCCTTAATTGTTTTATTCACTTCTGCCCCAGTAGTTAAATGAGTGTTTAATCTTACTATTAATCTCTCGTGCCAATATTGTTTTATTTAAGTTGTTCACTTAATGCCTGTTCTAGAAGCCTCCATTGTTTAACCATATCTTCCCATTCGTATGGATTTGACTCTCTCAAATCGAAACCGGCATGACTCAAGGCTTCCCCTACTAAATCAACATAATCAGTATCTTCATCATCCCATTTAGCAAGCTCGAACAACTCATTTTGCGGCAATCGTTTCAAATATTCATATATTTCCTCTAATAACAGTACTTCATCTTTATTTAAAACATCTGAAGCAAAATGATCAAACTTCACTGTACTTAATATACTTGTACGCACTTTATCTAACTGATTAATAATGATTTGAGGTTCTTCCCAACCAATATCTCTTTGATCAGTAATCGCTGCGTTTAATAGATATAAAGGGTAGTGTATCTCCTGGTAAATGTACTCTTTTTGCTCCGAACGAACATTATTAATTTTCATTGTTAATAGAAAAATGACAAAAGCACATAGAGAAAATACTAAAATAATAAACTTTTTACTTTGAATAATTTTTAACATTTTAGTTTCCCCCTCTTTAATCATTTTCCACTAAATTTACTTCCTATGATTGTTGCCCATCAAATCTATACCATTTTAAATCTTCACTACTAATTATATTTGAGTCTTTGGGGTATCCGTAATAATAGAGTATTTTACCTTCTTTATTTAGTGCCACTGGATAAAGAGAGTATAGTGGTTGACTAGATGAGTATAAAAAAGAAATACGTTCTCCTTTCTTTATTTCCTTTCTTTCTATATTAGGTTCGATGCCAGCCTCAATGTATGCTACGTCTTCATCGAATGAAATTACACTCAATAAGGCGCCTTCATTATGATCAGTTGTAAAGCTAATCCCACCAACCGTTTGAATTTTATCTGAACTATATGGAATATAGGTTGATAGACTACTACGGAAAAACAACCCTGACTTTTCAGATAGTACTGTTTGATACACCTGATCAAGGTCACTGTTAAATAAAAAAATAACCGATGAACCTATATTATATTGCTCCATCAATTCTGCATCTTCAGAAAGGAAAGCATTACTTTTAGCAGCACTTAACGCCGAAAACCTATAACCACTTATAAAAATTATGAATGTGATTACAATTAACAATGGTACTACCAAAATCCATTTTTTCATTTTTAAGCCCCCTAATCCCATCTCCTATAAATCTACAAAACTGTCCTTTTCATTAGAATAGCTTTCACACAATCTTATTAAAACTTTACCACAAATATCCAGTTAATTCTTGTATTGCGCTATTCTATTAAAGCCCTAATATCAAAATTACCGCCTGGTCGTTCCAAAAAAGCGGGCGGTTAGTATAATTCCGAGATATTGTAAGAAGATATCAATAAGGAATGTTCAGCACAGATTGATGAATGAAGGTGTTTACACGGTGTTCATTGGAACAGTCAATTTTCTTATAAGTTGGATTGTATTTTTTTCCTTCTCTAATAGAAAGAAATTTCCATTGTATATGGTTACTGGATACATGGGTGTTACTCTTGCATTGATTACAGATTTGTTGATGTATATTTATCCGCTATGGTATTACCCGGGTACAAAGATAGAACTGTTTTGTATTCAATTGTTAAATGGTTTTGGAATTTATTTTGTGACAATCTATTTTTTTCTACAGTCGATACCCAAAAAACAAACCGTTTTATCGATGACACTACATATATTGAATTGGTCTATATTCGTCATCATACTTGAACTGATTTACTTGTATTTTGGGTTTATTAAATACGGATTATGGTGGAACATAGGATTCTCCTATGTTGCTGATTGGATATTATTTATTGTTTTCTACTTCCATCATAAGTGGGTATCAAAGAACCTTATCATAAATGATCATTCTAAATAAGGAGGATTATCATGCAACCGACTTGGCAAAACGTTCTTGAATTAACAGAGCAGTTTAGATATACAATAACGGAGTATTGGCTGAATGAAAGCGTATTCACTTTGAGTTGGTGGATTCTCCTTGTAACAACGATAGGTCTCTTTATTATATGGTTCATCATTTTAGATAAAAAAAGGATATTCGAGATTATCACATACGGATTTTTTGTCGGGACGATTGCAATATACGCGGATGCAATTGGTATTTCGTTAGGGTTATGGCACTACCCAACGACGTTAATACCAATACCTTATACGATTGAAATACACCGAATGCAAATGCCTATTATTTATATGATGATTTACCAGTACTTTGGACCATGGAAGGCTTTTTTAATTGCTTCAACAATCAATGCATTAGTTTTCGCATTTATGATGGAACCATTATTAGTTTGGTTACACATTTATGAACCCTATCATTGGGAACATATCTATTCATTAATCCCTTATTTTGTTATAGCTGTTGTATTCAAATGGTTAATCAATAAGTTCAAACAATTAGACCAGCATTATCAATAGTTCGATATCAAAATTATTAACGTATCATTTAAATGAATAGTAAACCTATGTACTTAATATTATCCGTTTTTTTGGATTTAAAGATATCTTTAAAGATTTTACCACGCTAAGAAATTCGTCAATGATCGTTATTATAATCATCATTGTTTAGGAAAACCTAGTTGAAGAAAAAATGCTAGGAGGATAAAAAATGCAAGAACATCCAAAAGAAAACATAAAAACTTTTTGCATGAGTGAATACGATGTATTAAAACGAGTAATCCTTTGTCAGCCACAATATATGACGATACGTGATGTAATCAATGAAACACAGAAACATTTTAAGAATGAAGGTATCCATATTGAACGTGCACTCGAGCAGCATGATGCATTTGTTAGAAGTCTAAAGGAACACGGCGTCGAAGTGATTTTATTACCTTATCATAAAAAATATCCTGAACAAGTCTTTACACGAGATATTGGTTTTACACTAGGACAAACCATCTTTGTAGCTAAAATGGCAACCAAGGTTCGTGCAGGTGAGGAAAACGTTTTAAAACTTTGGTTAGAGGATGAAGAAATCTCTTATTACAATTTAGTCGAGGAACAAATTGAAGGTGGCGATGTTGTAATTGATCAAGATACTATTTATGTGGGGCTCAGTAATCGTACAAACCAAAAGGCTGTCGAACAATTACAACGTCTTTTAGTTAAATTTAATGTGATACCAATAGCATTTAAAGAAAAATACCTGCATTTGGATTGTGTATTCAATGTTGTTTCACCAGAAGTAGCTCTTATTTACCCAAAAGCATTAACCCAAAAGGACATTGATTATTTTTCAACACGTTATGATTTAATTGAGGTATCGGAAGAAGAACAATTTCAATTAGGTACAAATGTATTAAGTATTGGTAACAAACGAGTATTAAGTTTGCCAGTCAATGAGAAAGTTAATAATCAGCTTCGTAACCGGGGCTTTCAAGTAATTGAAGTAGATATTACAGAAATCATCAAATCTGGTGGCTCCTTCCGTTGTTGCACTCTTCCTATCTTACGTGAAGCGTAAAATTAAAATATAAAAATGATGATATTCAACCCAAAGACCAAAAGAAATTGGCATATTTTATTAACAAATGAACCCATTATCAGTTTAATTACTAAAAACACATCACCTATTTTTGATAAGGTTCACCGTAATGTATCTAAATGGGTTTTCTTGAATATAAAGAATGATAAAATTAAAGCACCCTTTTGTTGACAATACAAATATTACTTAAGTAACCAGCAAAAATAAGTAAGCGGAGAATATTCCGTTATCTGCTGCATGAAGCTTGTTTTGGGGGAAAATAAGGGAAGTTTTTCCGATTATCAAAGCCAAAATCCCCTAATTTCAGGTTTTCTGCGTCAATAGGAGTATTTTCTCCGTCTATATCGGCCCTTTTTAATACAATTTACAAAATAAGTGGAATTTTTCCGTCTATTTAACAGCTCGGATGCTTAACCTCATCCTCCAACCAAGGAAAGGATTTGACTAAATCCTCATTCACTTATGATTAGGTTAACCGTAATATGTCTAATAAAGAAAAAGCCTATCTCCGGTAAAGCAGAAGATAGACTTGCAGTTTTATTTAGATCAAAATCCTTTGTTTTCTTTCATGCTTTGCAAAGATGTCACTTGGATGTCTTCTTTAAGAATATTTCCGTCTGCAAAATTACTTGGTTTAACTACATTCGTTTGCCTAACATTGATTGTATAGAGAAAACAGTTCCAGTGAATGAAAGAAAACAAACCAAATCGGTGGTATTCAATGTGTTTCTTATACTTTAAACTTACTGATTAATACTTTTAAATCTTCTGCTGTATTCGATAATGCCTCAGCGGATGAAGCAATTTCTTCCATGGATGCGAGTTGTTCTTCTGCCGATGCCGCTACATTCTGAGAATGCTCAGATGTTTGTTCAGATATGTTTATAAATCCCGATACAGTAACTGAAACATCTTGTGTACTTGCAGATATTTGTTCTGAAGTTGCAGCCATATCATTGGTTTGTTCTGTCAATCTCTCCATGTAGTCCAGAATTCCATCAAAGTTTTCTTTTGTTTTGTTAACAACCTCTAATCCCTCTCTTACATCTTTAAAGACTTGATCTATAGACTTGTTGGATCTATCCATATCTTCTTGGATCGTCTTAATAAGTGCTGAAATTTGTGAGGAAGATTGTTGGGATTGTTCAGCTAGCTTTCGGACTTCGTCTGCAACAACTGCAAATCCTTTACCATGTTCGCCAGCTCTTGCTGCTTCAATTGCTGCGTTTAAGGCTAATAAATTGGTTTGATTAGCTATTTCAGTTATGACTTTTGTAATTTCCTCAATTTCTTGGGAACGATGTTCAAGTGTCTTTATTACCTCTCCACTTGCTGTAACAGAAAGATGAATTTCATTTATTTGTTTAACAGTATTCTCTACAAAATGTCCGCCCTCTTTTGCCTTTTCGGCAGCATGTGTACTTACTTCCGAAACTATGGCAGCACTTTTGGCAATGGATTGTATACCACTTGTGACTTCTTCAAGAGCAGATGCACTTTGCTGTACACTCATCGTAGATTTCTCCGCTCCATTTGCTACCTGTTGAATAGATTCTGTAATTGTTTCTGTAGCGACACTTGTTTGTTCTGAACTTGCTGTTAGTTGTTCAGAAGAAGATGCAAGTTGTTCGGAAGTTAAGATTACCTCATTCATCATCAATTTAAGGCTTTCAGTCATTTGGTTATAACTTCTGGACAAAGAACCCAATTCGTCACTGGATCTATCATCAATTTTTGTTGTAAAGTTACCGTCCCCTGCCAATTCTAGAGCATTTGTAAGTTTCGATAGTCTCTTTTTCATTTTTCGCGTAAACAAATAGACTGCCACAAAAGCGAGACCTATCATTATTATTAAAACAACAATAAACTTTGTAAAGAATGTAGATAATATATTATTAATAATCTCTTGAGAAGAGCCAGCATAAAAAATACCTATAATTTCTCCAGAAGAATTTTTTAAGGGCATGTAGGCAGTTTGATACATATTCCCTGCTACATTAGCTTCTCCATAATAGTTTTCCCCGTTTTTCAGAACCGCATTAACTACCTCGGCCGAGGCTTGTGTTCCAACCGCGCGCTCACCATTAGTCATTACATTGGTTGCTATTCGAGTATCACCTAGAAAAATGGTAACAGTATCTCCTGTATCTTCCCCAATTTTATCTACTATTTCATAATTGTCATTTATTAGCGTTGTTCCTTTGTATAGTTGATTATCTATTACTTCCCAATCTCCAGGGTACTTATTATCAATATACCTATAAGCAAGTTTTATATCTCCTTTTGCTTTCTCTGTAGCAAACTCTTCTATCCCATCTGTAATCTCTTGTTTTACTACAAATCCAATAACGAAAGATAAAACGGCTATAACTGCTATTATAATTATGTTTATTTTTGTTCCTAATTTTAATTTCGGATTCATAATCCTTCCCATTAATACCCTCATCTCTTATCGATTAGTTAACCTATTGGTGTCATATGAGTATTATCGGTTTTACAATTTTATTGTTGATACTATAAAAACTCTAAGCTGCAGTTTTATTATAAATATATAGAACCAATAACGTTTGTAATTTAGCTCTCCTAAATAAACGCTATTTCTTACAAAAGCTCATTCCATATTCGCTCTTTCGTTCTTACTTTTTCGAAATCAAATTCCCCCTGGAAATACTGTTAACTCAGCGTTTTTCTATGTTTTTCATATGCCACAAAACTTGTATTTGGGAACGTTATTTTAGATGATTCTGCATGTTTTATAAAACTTTTGCGAACTATGGTATGTTGAATTTAGAGGCGCTTATTCAACAATCGCGCCCATTTGATCAACTGGATTACTCACACTTAGGCATTCAGGTTAAGCTCCAAATATATAAGTAACCGGAAAAATTCCGCTTAATTAGAAATTAGAATAAAAAATAGCTGAAATAGACGGAGATATTCCGCTTATCGACTCGAAAAAGGCGAAAATGGAGGATTTTCCTCTGCATAGTCGGAAAATTTCCCCTTATGTAGCCCAGAATAAAGGTGCATTCGGCATTTAACCGGAAAAACTCCGCTTATTTCACTTTCATCAATTTAATTAATGCTTAAAAATGCTTTGGCGAACCACTTATCATCAATCAAAAAAATCTCCACAATCTCGCCCTATTGCTGAAAAAGGCACCATTCTTTATTAGAATGGCGCCCGTTAATTGAACAAAGTTTAGTTGGACAAGATTTCTCCCTTGACGAAGTACTTTCTGGAACATTTGAAGGATCTATTAGATAGACACTTTTCTAGAGTTAATCCTGTGTTATTTTCACCTAAAAGGTTGCTATAATTTAGTAGACTTATTTTGTGTATGCTTCCGTACCCTTAGATTTAACATATATCCAGTTTTTTAGTTTGGCTCTTTAATTTAAAAAGACGCCTTTCTAATAAAACGCTGCATCCATGTTGAAGAATTTTATTCAGTAAAAAAGACCTATTAGTTTAAAAGCTGAAAAATTTTCATTATAGCCCATATCGTTATCATAACCCAGATGAATACTATGATTGATCCGGCTATCCAATTCTTCGGCTTACCCTTTTTCAACAACTCTTCTGCCTTATCTTCACAATCGGATAGCACTTCTTTGGGCATCATTTTTAAAGCAAACATAACACCTAGTGGGACAATTAGGATATCATCTATATAGCCAAGTATCGGTATGAAATCAGGTATTAAATCAATTGGACTAAGTGCGTATGCTACAACACAAGCAGTAAAAACCTTTACAAACAAAGGTACTCTTTCATCTTTATAAGCGAAATAAAGCAAAAATATCTGTCGCTTTAAATTCTTCGCCCAAGCCTTCAATTTATTAAACATTTTTTCTCCTAATAAAAACTAAGATAAGTTTAATCACTTACATGAAAAGCGAGAATTCCTCTAAAATTACGTCCTTTTATAAGTAACTTAGCGATATTCATCGTTACCAAGCAATGGTTATTGTGTCTGCTTCAACGAATTCTATTACAAATTTGGGTGATGGGCTAAATACATACTGTGGATAGGCATCTTCTGCGGCTAGTTCCATAATATTATCAATAATTTTTGAGAATGGCATCTTTTAACCCTATCGATTTTTGTTCAACTTCATTGCCCTTAAATCCAAGTAGCCCCGTTAATTGAGCAACTATGCGTACCCACCTTTGGACTCTGGAAGGGATTTATACTCATCTTTACTCTTTATTATATTAAAAATATAATTTCTCAACTCAATTAACTGTTTTGCATCATTCGTTGGTTCGCAGTATTCCCCTGAAATAAAATGTGTTATCGTTTCACCGTTGATCATTATTTTCCACGCATCTTCTTCATATGGTTCTTGAACGCAAAGGGCTCCGTTTATAGGTTCAGGTGTTAAATCTTTCATTTCAGCAATATTAATATCTCGCATTTTTCCATAAATATCTTTCATTTCTTCTTCTGTTAAGGTTAACTCAGTACTTGCAGTCCCATCCGCTATTAAATCCTTAGTCACTGTCCCCTCATATGTATTCAGTTCATTTCTTTTTTGAACGCCGAACCGAATTGAGAAATCAAAATCACTTGGCATTTCTTTTGGCATATTTCGAGTAGTGGAGTTGATTATCTGTTCGTTATCTTCACTTTCGACTAATTCAATTTCGTTGGTTTGTGGAATGTACTTATACTTCCAGTAGCTTTTCACGTCTCCTTCATTGGTTTCCCATTCTTGTATAAGAGTTATAAAATAATCTGCTGATGATTCCTCTATCCACATTTCCGAATTTTCATTGTTTGGATCAGTGGTAATTGTTGGTCCGTGTGAATTTACATCTGTTTTTGATGTGTACGTTACTGTATAAGTATTTTCTCCGTTTACATAGTCTTCTGTTATAGAATCATTTGCATTCAATTTTGGAAAATCAGGATGCTTTTTTAAAGCTTCAGTTATCATTTCGAAATCATAGTTATGAAGCGAACTATTTGTTGCTACATTTTGAGATTTGTGTTCTTGAGAACATCCAACCAATGCAAAACTTATGATGGTGAATAAAATAAAAATATTTCTCATTAAATACCCCCTTTTTAATTAGTCCATATACTAAAATAAAAGTTTCAATTTTTTTCTTCAAATAACCTAAACATTCGTTAAATATTTTAAAATCCTTTTATAATTACTTATTAAAAGATAAAATCAATTAAATCGTAAAAAATAGCAAATAATTCAACCAATATTTTCTTAAATTGAAAAAGGGATGTCTTTTAAATCTTAAGACAATCCCAGTTTTCATATTATTTTACTTGTAGCTCTAATTCCTTTTCAAGTGCTTTTTCAACAGTCACATAGTGATAGCCGAGGTCCTTTGCAATTACTTTATGTGTAACAAAACCTTTCGCGATATTGACTCCGTGTTTTAATCCTTCATTATCAAATATCGCTTTGCAAACACCTTTATTGGAAATTTGAAGAGCATAAGGTACATTTAAATGAAAATGCGTACATTGGCTAAATAACTTTACTAAATGATTAAAGTACAGTTTAAATTGAACTATTTGCAAGCTCTTGATCTAGTAATTTGTATAGTGCTTGTGTTCCTTTGTTTTCTTCACCTTGATTTGCAAGTTCATCATAGAGGGATTTAGCTAGTGCTAATCCAGGTGTTTTCATTCCCATTTCTTTTGCCGATTCAAGAGCAATGCCCATATCTTTGATAAAATGTTTAATATAGAAACCAGGTTCAAAGTCCCCTTTAATCATTCGAGGAGCCAGGTTACTAAGTGACCAACTTCCAGCAGCCCCTGTCTCAATGCTTTGTAGTACCGTTGTTGGATCAAGTCCTGATTTTTTTGCATAAATCATAGCTTCACAAACACCGATCATATTCGAAGCAATAGCAATTTGATTGCACATTTTTGTGTGCTGTCCAGAACCCGCTGGACCCTGTAAAACGATATTCTTGCCCATTAATTCTAAGACAGGTTTCACGGCTTCAAAATCACCGTGTTCTCCACCGATCATAATCGCTAATTGAGCGTTTCGTGCCCCAATATCCCCACCGGACACAGGTGCATCTAAAGCATGTATCTGTTTTTCTTTAGCAGCCTCATAAATCTTTTGAGCCAATAGTGGACTTGATGTGGTCATGTCAATTACATATGTTCCCGGCTTAGCATGTTTTAAAATACCTTGCTCTCCAAAATATATCTCTTCTACATCCCGTGGATATCCCACCATTGTAATAATAATGTTTGCTTCAGAAGCAATTTCAGCTACTGTTTCCTTCCAAATGGCTCCTTGTTCAATTAACTCTTTTGCTCGATCCGGAGTTCGATTATATACTAGCGTTTTATAACCACCCTTAATCAGGTGACCTGCCATACTTTTACCCATTACGCCTGTTCCAATAAATCCTATAGTTGACTGTTTTGTTTTACACATCTTGCTTCATCTCCTAAAATCATTTTGGGAAAATAAAAAAAGTATCTGATTTAAATGATCAAATACTTTTGCCCAGGCGTACGACTTTTATAGAACTATACGCTCCCTCGTGGTACTCCACGCTCCGCCAGTTACGTATAGATATTTCCACATTTAACCATATTATAAAAACATTTTTACAAAAAGTCCAGTGTTCTGTAAATTTAGCAAATTTTTATAATGAATCATTTTCCAAATTCATGCAGATCTTTAGTTTATATAGATATTTTCTCGAGATTTACTATACAATTAACTGATACATAAAGGCCCTTAACAAAAAGAATGAGTATAATTACTGCTGCAGAATGCTCCCGATTGTAAATTAGCTACTCCAAAAATAATTTACAAATTTCAGTAAGAACTAAAATCAACTAATTATTAAAATCCAAACAAAAACAGTGTCTTTTATGTTAAAATCTACATAAAATGCGTTTCAAGGTGATATGTGTGAAAATTATTATTAAATACTTCTATATTTTTCTTTTCGTCTTAGTGTTTTTACTTGCAACAGTTTTTGATTATTTCCAACATGCTAAATGGAATTTTCTTGAAAATTTATTCTATGCTTCCTGTATCGTAATTGCTTTGGCGTTGGTAAGATTACTACTAAGAAGTAAGGAGAAAGATGAGGAATAACACACAAAAATAGACGGTACGAATCGGCTTTTTACTACACAATTTTACCTTCTTTCATCGTTTTCTAATTCCTTTTCAATTTCTTCATCACTAATCGTTATGATTTCCTCTTTAACTCCATATTTCTTTATTATTATTTGGCCTACCTCTGACTTATTAATGGCATCCTTTACTGCAGTATAAATTACTACGTACAATATAATTAAACCAACAATCCATAAAGATAGAGCTTCCCAAGTCATGTTTTCCCCCCATTGAATGTTTTTTACTAAATTAACATCCCTGTTAGTTTCAGGAATTTTCTTCACGTACTTATCTAGATTCTAACATAAATATCCAACTTCTTATGAGCTATGGCCCTTAACATGAATAAAAGCGCAATTCTTGTAAAGAATTGCGCCTGCTATTTAGATACTGAACTTAAGCCTTCCGTTATTTTATTTCAAAGTTCTAGGGGGCTTACTCTCCCACCATACCGTCGCCATCACGATCGTCCATATAGGGGTATAACCAATGATCATTCGTTATTGGCATACTAAAACCTGCTGCTTTTGCTTCTTTAATCGTTACCTGACCATTACCGTTTGTATCAATACTGGAAATATCACTATTTGTATTTGAATTAGTTGATTTAGAAGGCTCACTGCCTGTTAAACCAAGTGATGCGTTTACTTCATCTGGGTTCACATTGTCAAATGAATCAACGATCTGGTTACCCATTAACGTATAGGTATACTGATAACTTGAAGGGATCTGTGTTTTCGTATTTGGATATGTGATAATGGCTTCAAAATTTGTAACTCCACCTGCTTTACGGATTGCATCTTCCATATAAGCTTGATCACCATGTCGGTTAAGCGTACTATCTTGTGGAGTAATATTATAAGCATTCGACACCCCACCGAGAGAATCGGCAATGATGTGTCCTTCGTCTAAAACATCACTTTCGACACCAGGTACCTTTGCCTCATCAGAATAGTATCTGCCAGACGATAATACAGGTTCATTACGGTCATCTTGTAGAATGATTTCGTCAGCAATGACACGTACTAGTTGCCCGTATTCATTCGTAAATGCCCAATATTCGCGGTCCCCATAACCAATGTTAACGACCACGTTCGGTTCACGAGATCCAGACAAATCACCACCATCTACGTCAATCAGCTTATATCCTGTAAAAAGTTCATTATTTGGTTGTGTTGGTGTTTCCTCTACTACTGGTTCATCAACAACCGTAGTAACCGTTTCTTTTTTTTCAACTGTGGTAACTTCTTGTGGATTTGTTTCTCCATCTGTAACAGATGCATTTTCTACGTTGGTACAACCAACCGTAAAGATAGTCATTAAAAGTAAGCTTAAATAATTCATTTTCTTTTTCATCTTTGGACTCTCCTATACTAGTTTCATATTGATCATTTGCAATCTGGAAAGTTAACATAGATTAGTTAGTAACCTATCGAAAATAGGAAATTCCAAGATATACTTTACTTTACCATAAAATGATCCGTTCCTCTGTATAGGTTTACTAAATTAAATCGCCCATAAATGAAAAGTGATTGAATATTCCTTCAAGAATTGTACTCTTTAATGGAAAAACTAACGCATAATCTAAGTCTGGATCTTGATAGTTTTTTAAATTAGCACACATAAAGGAGCTACCTAAAAGCATCTTCTATTGTTAGGAACTAAAGACTATCCATGTTGTTTTTATACTTTTGATATCTACACCATAAATCAATTAGATAAATAATTGTAAGTATAACAGGCAAGATGATTCTAATAAATAATCCTTCACCATACATGAACACGACATAATATAATAAGCCTAGTGCTAATAATCCTGTCCATAACGACCTTATCAATTTTTGCTTATTTGTTAATTCCTCAAAAAAGAACTTCATTATTTTACCCCTTCCAATAATGGTTTCCTTATTGAATAATACTTTCTAGTAGTTTAGAGTGCTTTACTTCACGATCTTACCTTGAATTTTAACATAAATATCCAACAAATTGATCTAGCTCACTAACGAAAAAAGCCACGTTCCTAATGAAACGCGTCCTTTAATGGTATAACTGACTTAATACTTATGTACTTATAATGTTAATGGTCCCCTTTAAAATCTACTCCGTTAGTATTTCTCTATTATAATCGTTATATTTTCTTCACTAATTGTAACGTTTTTTTGTTCGACAACATTCTTAATAGAATGTTCTACGATTTGTTGAATCATCGGTTCATCAACTTTTGCATCCTTCGGTAATCCCACTGAAGCATCTATAATCCCTTTAACGTGACTACCACCTACCATTATTGCGATTGACTTACTATCTATTTCAGTTTGTTCTGTAATAGAATCTATTACTTCATTTTTTAATTCTGATAATAAATCAGCAAATTCCTGATCCTCCATTACTACTTCCTGCTCGCTATCGGTCAATACTAATTCAGATGCTTCTTCTTTCTCACCATTACACCCAACTAACAAAATCGAACTTAATACAACTCCTGAAATTATAGCTTTTGTTATCATTTCTAAAACTCACCTTTCAAAAATAAAGTACATATTCCCACAATTTAACCATATGTAATTTTGACGGTAGATATTGGTAGTTTGCAACTTATAACATCTAATTGGTGTTATTTAGTAAAATGGTCCTTTAATAAAAATATTCATGAAAAGTTATTTTACAGAAAAAAACCGCATTATTTGAAAAACAAGCCCTTTAACAGAATAACTAAAACATAATTTCAATCTGAAAGTTAAAAATTACTCCCGCTCACGCACGAACCTGTTAGCAACCATGGAGCCTTGTTAAACGTCATCATTGAAGAGAGTGACTTTCTGCATCACTAAATATGTAGAGCCAATCTGTACCATCAAGAATTCCAGTAATTCCAGCAATTGCAACTACAGCACCTATCAAAACGCCTAGAAATATAATAAGATTCACTAAACACCCCTTCTTCATGAAGTAAAAAATTCCCTTGTCATCCATGAAAGTGCCAAGTTTCCCTATAACAAATCCTCCTACTAATATCATTACTATACTTATTATGAAATTCATGTTGCTACTCCTTCTCTTAGTCTCTTAATTATTTTAGCATTAATATTCTATTTTTTGAGGATTACTATTGAAAATAATAGCACTTATAGAAAAAGACGCGTTTCTATAAACGCTTCTAATTAATTGAATATCATGAACAGCAACAAAACTTTGGTGCTCCTTAGTTACTAAATTTAGAAGTATGATTCATCGGGAAATACCTCTTATCATACGTCCTTAGCATTGACATTTTACGCAACTTTACTTCATATTGTTTTAGAATATCAGGGAGCTTCCGCCTGTATATGTACCCCCCTTACTGCAACCTTATTAGCAATTGCTAATAAAATCTACTCTAAGCTATCTTCTTTCCTAAAGGTATGACAAGGGGAAGAATAAAGTTATTACATCATGTTATATTATTATTTAGAGAAAATTTAAAGGGGGATGTTCTAGTATTCTCCCTCGAGAAGGATATTAAAAAGGAATGACCATGACGCCCATTCCTCAAATATATTTAATTTTGTAAATCCTTTATGGCATCTGTATATGTTTTTCTATTATCATTTATTAGTTTCTCTAGATCTCTTAAAAGCTCCTCATAGTGTTTATCCTCTGATTGATCTTTCATCATATATTTATAAAATAGCATAAATGCATAAGCAATTCCGGTATTATCCACATAAACAAAACCATTTCCACTTTGTTTAATACTTGCATTACCATTTTCTGTTCTTATATCTACTGACGTGTTATTAACTATTTCATCTATATATTTTTTAATAGATTTATGAACATATTGATCTATTAGTTGTTCTAACTCTTCATTTACAAATTCCATCTGGATTCTCTCCTTTACATTATACATATGGGATGTATGAAAGCTGACCTATAAGTTTATCAACTTATAAGTCAGCTATAAACACTAAACAGTCAAACCTTAATCTCTTGCTTCAGCTTCAATATCGGATTTAGTATCTTGATGAGCGTTACCACTGTGTGATAACCAAGAGTTACCATTGTACACAGATGCGTTTGTTTTGCTTTCTACATCTTGTTCAGACTCTTGTTCTTGATCTTGTTTATTTTTATTTTTATTTTTAGCTTCTGCACTTGAAGCCGAAAATGCTGCATTATCGTTTTCATTTCTGTTGAAATTAGCACTAAAGTTCGTTAATTCTTGTCTAAGAGCAGCTACCAGCGCATTCACTAAAACATTAATATCATCGGATGTGTAACCCATTCACTGTACCCCTTTCCCAAAAGTTTTAAATGAGTCGTTTGTATGCTTTTACTGTAAGATTTCATAGATATTATTTAGCTTCTGCATCAATATCTGTTTTTGTATCTTGATAAGCATTACCACTGCGTGATAACCAAGAGTTACCATTGTACACATACACGTTTGTTTTGCTTTCTACATCTTGTTCAGATTCTTGCTCTTGATCTTGTTTATTTTTGTTTTTATTTTTAGCTTCTGCACTTGAAAATGATGTTGCTTCATTATCGTTTTCGTTTCTGTTGAAATTAGCACTAAAGTTTGTTAATTCTTGTCTAAGAGCAGCTACAAGTGCATTCACTAAAACATCAATATTTCCACCATTGTACATAAGTTTCCCTCCTTTCCTTTTGGATAGTATATAAATATGCTATTTAAAAAAGGGAGAAAGGTATATTTACACCAGTTGTTTCGCACATTTTTTACTTTTTATTAAAATTCCCGCTATCTACTATTGTTGAATTGCCATTCCTATTAATAATTTGAAGGTTTTTTAATACATAACTATTTATTCTATTATTTAAATTCCCCACCATATCATTGTTATTTGGTATTTCAGGGAGATTATCCAAACTCAAATTTTCTGATATTTCTTCATGTTGGGTTTTTTCATTTGATTGTTTATTATTTTCATTTATCGAAGTGCTTATGGTTTGGGATAAGGCGTTTTCCTTATCTACCTTCTTTTCATTCGGTCTAGTTTTCTTTTTCAATGGGAGAATTACTTTTGTTTCTTTCGTCTTATCAAAACTCATTTGGTCCATTATTAGTTTCTTTTCTTTATTTTGGAAAACTCCACTAGTTTGAGGATTTCTTTCATTAACTGAATGGATGATGGAATTGGATAAAGAATTACTCTTATCGGCCTTCCTTCTATACATTTTTGTTTTCTTTTTCGATTGGAGTTTTACTTTTGTATCTTCCGTTCTATCAAAACCTATTTGATCCTTGATTAGTTTCTTTTCTTTATTTTGTGAGTCTCCACTAGTTTGAGGATTTCTTTCATTAATCGAATGGATTTTGGTTTGCGATAAAGCGCTCTCTTTATCGACCTTTTTTTCATTCGTTTTAATAACCTTTTTCAATTGAGGCTTTACTTTTGTTTCTTCCGTCATATCAAATCCCATTTGGACCTTGCTTAGATTATTTTCTTCTATTTGTGATTCTCCACTTGTTTGAGTAGTAAAATTGTATAGAGATTGAGAGCTGGAAATGTCTTTGAGGACCTTCTTAACCTTTTTCTTTTTATTAGTTGAAGGAAGTGGCGGTGAATCATCGGCTACAGAAATGTAATAGATACCATCTAATTGAATAAACATCAGATTACCATCCAATGTTTCTCCTATAATACATCCACATTTATCATTATAAAATTTAAAAACTATCTGCTTAACGTTTGAATAGTAATGTAAATTAAGTAGAGTATTTTCTGCTACATTTTCAAGACACTTTCTTATACATTTAGCTACTGTATTTTCAGGCATATTCTCACCTGAGATTTCGTAACTAAATGATTTTTTTTCTGCTTTTCTTTTTCAGTTACACCAACATTTATTCTTTTTACTACAAATTTTTTTAAGTTGTTATCAATCTGGTTATTATTGCACTTCCCTTTCATTCAACATCACCTCTATGGATCTATATACGATAGACTATGTCAGATATTAATACTTATCTATATGAATGACCCGTTACATTACATCCATTTCTACGTAGTTGCCACAATAATTGACCATCAGTTTCTTTCTTCAACATTCATAGCCCATTTGTGGAAGCAAAGCTAAAGTTTATTCTCAACTAAACAGTATATTGAAGAGCATCAAAAAAGGAAGTAGCATTCATACTACTCCCTTAAGTCTATAGTTTTCATTCATATTGTGACGTAATACGTAACGAGCCCTCTTCATAAACCAGCACAAAGCCTATATCATTATGCAGTTTACCCATTGATTTATCTTCTCTTTGAGATAAACAATCTCTTTAATTAAAAATTTTAATAGATTTTTTTTGCTATTTTATTTCCACCACTTTTCCTAGAATATCTTTTTTTGCTATTGGTCCTACTGAACGGCTATCCTTACTTGTCATCGGCTTAAGGTTATCTCCAATTACAAAATACTCGTCACTCTTTAATTGAATGCCATCTTCAAGTATGTTATCAGCCCACACATCGACAAAATCATATTCACTGTCTATTGGCTCGCTATTAATATAAATAGTCCCATCTAAAATCTGAATCAATTCATCAGGCAAACCTATTACTCTTTTTATATGCTGCGTATCCTCAAGATTAAGTAATATAATATCATCACGTTGTATTTCTTTATTTATATAGTAATCGTAATTAACTACTACTTTTTGCTGATCAGTTATTGTGGGGGACATAGATATGCCTTCAAATTGATAAATTTCTTTATTCCCACTTTCACATCCGGCTAACAATACAATAATAGATAAAAACACGAGAATCTTATTCAATTGTTATTCCCCCTTGATATTTTACTGCGTTTAATGATATTCACAGTATATTAATGGTAATTCTATCCTTTCCATTAGATACTTTGTTTACTGATTAGAAAAAGCGGAGAGGATGTGGTGTATTAAACATTAAGTACATCGTTTCACAAACTTAATTAAACTGTAACATAAATATCCAAATGTTTCTTATTGATCTAATCTAATTATTAATATTCGTTTTTTTAGCCACGCCAATTGAACCTTCGGTTCATGGAGTTGGGGGCTTTTTGAAATAAAAAAACACCACTGAAACTCAGCGGTGCTTTGTGCGAAGCGCTCGTCTACCACTCACAGGGGGGTGCCCCTCAACTACCATCGGCGCTATCTCGAAGCACGATGACACGTCGGATTTCTGCGTCACCTACGTCGATGCGGTGCTCATGTACATAGTACACTTCGCTCCTCTCTCCTTGGTTCCTTGAAATCCTTGGGCCTCCCACTTCTCGAATCCTTACTCTTATAACTCTTATTAACCAATATTCGTTCCTTAGACGCGCCAATCGAACCTTCGGTTCTTGGAGTTGGGGGCTTTTCTGAAATAAAAAAACACCACTGAAACTCAGCGGTGCTTTGTGCGAAGCGCTCGTCTACCTCTCACAGGGGGAAGCCCCCAACTACCATCGGCGCTATCTCGAAGAACGATGACACGTCGGATTTCTGCGTCGCCTACGTCGTTGCGGTGCTCATGTACATAGTACACTTCGCTCCTCTCTCCTTGGTTCCTTGAAATCCTTGGTCCTCCCACTTCTCGAATCCTTACTATTATATCTAATCTTATCAATCGATATTTGTTTCTTTAGCCGCGCCAATCGAACCTTCGGTTCTTGGAGTTGGGGACTTTTCTGAAATAAAAAAACACCACTGATACTCAGCGGTGCTTTGTGCGAAGCGACGTCCTACTCTCACAGGGGGAAGCCCCCAACTACCATCGGCGCTAAAGAGCTTAACTTCCGTGTTCGGTATGGGAACGGGTGTGACCTCTTTGCCATCATCACTTCACTATTTAGTTGAAAAAAGTTTATTCTTTCAAAACTGGATAAAGACATTGAATACGTTCAAGTTAGTTTTGGTTAAGTCCTCGATCGATTAGTATTCGTCAGCTCCATGTGTCACCACACTTCCACCTCGAACCTATCTACCTCATCGTCTTTGAGGGATCTTACTTCAAATGAATGGGAAATCTCATCTTGAGGGGGGCTTCATGCTTAGATGCTTTCAGCACTTATCCCGTCCACACATAGCTACCCAGCGATGCCTTTGGCAAGACAACTGGTACACCAGCGGTGTGTCCATCCCGGTCCTCTCGTACTAAGGACAGCTCCTCTCAAATTTCCTACGCCCACGACGGATAGGGACCGAACTGTCTCACGACGTTCTGAACCCAGCTCGCGTACCGCTTTAATGGGCGAACAGCCCAACCCTTGGGACCGACTACAGCCCCAGGATGCGATGAGCCGACATCGAGGTGCCAAACCTCCCCGTCGATGTGGACTCTTGGGGGAGATAAGCCTGTTATCCCCGGGGTAGCTTTTATCCGTTGAGCGATGGCCCTTCCATGCGGAACCACCGGATCACTAAGCCCGTCTTTCGACCCTGCTCGACTTGTAGGTCTCGCAGTCAAGCTCCCTTGTGCCTTTACACTCTACGAATGATTTCCAACCATTCTGAGGGAACCTTTGGGCGCCTCCGTTACCTTTTAGGAGGCGACCGCCCCAGTCAAACTGTCCACCTGACACTGTCTCCTACCCCGATGAGGGGTACGGGTTAGAATTTCAATACAACCAGGGTAGTATCCCACCGACGCCTCCATAGAAGCTGGCGCTCCTATTTCTCAGGCTCCTACCTATCCTGTACAAGTTGTACCAAAATTCAATATCAAGCTACAGTAAAGCTCCACGGGGTCTTTCCGTCCTGTCGCGGGTAACCTGCATCTTCACAGGTACTATAATTTCACCGAGTCTCTCGTTGAGACAGTGCCCAGATCGTTACGCCTTTCGTGCGGGTCGGAACTTACCCGACAAGGAATTTCGCTACCTTAGGACCGTTATAGTTACGGCCGCCGTTTACTGGGGCTTCAATTCAGAGCTTCGCGTAAGCTAACCCCTCCTCTTAACCTTCCAGCACCGGGCAGGCGTCAGCCCCTATACTTCACCTTACGGTTTTGCAGAGACCTGTGTTTTTGCTAAACAGTCGCCTGGGCCTATTCACTGCGGCTCTCTCTCGAGAGCACCCCTTCTCCCGAAGTTACGGGGTCATTTTGCCGAGTTCCTTAACGAGAGTTCTCTCGCACACCTTAGGATTCTCTCCTCGACTACCTGTGTCGGTTTGCGGTACGGGCACCTCCCGCCTCGCTAGAGGCTTTTCTTGGCAGTGTGAAATCAGGAACTTCGCTCTAAAAGAGCTCCCCATCACAGCTCAACGTTACAGGAAGCGGATTTGCCTACTTCCACGCCTTACTGCTTGGGCGCGTTCAACCAACGACGCGCTTTCCCTATCCTACTGCGTCCCCCCATTACTCAAACGGCGGGGAGGTGGTACAGGAATATCAACCTGTTGTCCATCGTCTACGCCTATCGGCCTCGACTTAGGTCCCGACTAACCCTGAGCGGACGAGCCTTCCTCAGGAAACCTTAGTCATACGGTGGATGGGATTCTCACCCATCTTTCGCTACTCATACCGGCATTCTCACTTCTAAGCGCTCCACCAGTCCTTCCGGTCTGACTTCAACGCACTTAGAACGCTCTCCTACCACGGACATCAAAGATGTCCATCCACAGCTTCGGTGAATCGTTTAGCCCCGATACATTTTCGGCGCAGCGTCACTCGACCAGTGAGCTATTACGCACTCTTTAAATGATGGCTGCTTCTAAGCCAACATCCTGGTTGTCTAAGCAACGCCACATCCTTTTCCACTTAACGATTACTTTGGGACCTTAGCTGGTGGTCTGGGCTGTTTCCCTTTTGACTACGGATCTTATCACTCGCAGTCTGACTCCCGTGTATAAATATCTGGCATTCGGAGTTTGTCTGAATTCGGTAAAGCGAGATGCCCCCCTAGTCCAAACAGTGCTCTACCTCCAGTATTCTCTATCACGAGGCTAGCCCTAAAGCTATTTCGGAGAGAACCAGCTATCTCCAAGTTCGATTGGAATTTCTCCGCTACCCACACCTCATCCCCGCACTTTTCAACGTGCGTGGGTTCGGGCCTCCAGTAAGTGTTACCTCACCTTCACCCTGGACATGGGTAGATCACCTGGTTTCGGGTCTACGACCACGTACTCATTCGCCCTATTCAGACTCGCTTTCGCTGCGGCTCCGCCTTCTCTGGCTTAACCTTGCACGTAATCGTAACTCGCCGGTTCATTCTACAAAAGGCACGCTATCACCCATTAACGGGCTCTAACTACTTGTAGGCACACGGTTTCAGGTTCTCTTTCACTCCCCTCCCGGGGTGCTTTTCACCTTTCCCTCACGGTACTGGTTCACTATCGGTCACTAGGTAGTATTTAGCCTTGGGAGATGGTCCTCCCGGATTCCGACGGAATTTCACGTGTTCCGCCGTACTCAGGATACACTCCGGAGAGAATGAACTTTTGACTACAGGGCTGTTACCTCTTATAGCGGACCTTTCCATGTCGCTTCGTCTAATTCATTCTTTTGTAACTCCAAAGGAGTGTCCTACAACCCCAAGAGGCAAGCCTCTTGGTTTGGGCTCTTCCCGTTTCGCTCGCCGCTACTCAGGGAATCGAATTTTCTTTCTCTTCCTCCAGGTACTTAGATGTTTCAGTTCCCTGGGTCTGTCTTCAACACGCTATGAATTCACGTGAAGATACTATGCCATTACGCATAGTGGGTTCCCCCATTCGGAAATCCCCGGATCAAAGCTTACTTACAGCTCCCCGAGGCATATCGGTGTTAGTGCCGTCCTTCATCGACTCCTAGTGCCAAGGCATTCACCGTGCGCCCTTAATAACTTAACCTAAAAGTTATTACTTCTCATAAAGAGAAGATTTAGACTTACAATAAATCAATTTCGTCTCGTCGAAATTGCCGTCCAGATTTTGGTTTGGACACTGTCCAAACATCTTCCTTTCAAAATCTGTGACATCCGTCGGAGACGTAAAATCATTCAGCTTCGCTGAGTGATTTTACCTTGAATTAAAAATATGTTTCAATGTCGTTTTATCCAGTTTTCAAAGAACAAAGCAGATGACTTCAATCACTTCGTGATTTACATCAGTGAGTATGCTTCGTGCAGCTTTGCGACGAGTAATGTTTTAGACATCCTCGAATTCGCTACCCGCAGGAGCAAAGTATGAAGTGTTCAAATGTCTAGCTCCGAACGCTAACTCGTACGCCTACTTCGTCATCTCACTACGAATGCGAGCATTCTGGTTCGATGCCTCCAGTAGTCAATCGAGTTAAACGAGCGTTCTACGCTTTTCACTGAACCTTCAAAACTGAACACAAAACGTTAATGTTTCAAGCCCAAGGCTTGAATTCCGTATTGTCTAGCTCCGAACGCTAACTTTTGTGTCTGTTTCACCTTTACCCTTCGAATGCAAGCATTCTTGTGTAAAGCTTCCAACAGCCAAAAAGTTGAACGAGCGTTCTCCGCTTTTCGACATATCCTTAGAAAGGAGGTGATCCAGCCGCACCTTCCGATACGGCTACCTTGTTACGACTTCACCCCAATCATCTGTCCCACCTTCGGCGGCTGGCTCCAAAAGGTTACCTCACCGACTTCGGGTGTTACAAACTCTCGTGGTGTGACGGGCGGTGTGTACAAGGCCCGGGAACGTATTCACCGCGGCATGCTGATCCGCGATTACTAGCGATTCCGGCTTCATGTAGGCGAGTTGCAGCCTACAATCCGAACTGAGAACGGTTTTATCGGATTAGCTCCCTCTCGCGAGTTGGCAACCGTTTGTACCGTCCATTGTAGCACGTGTGTAGCCCAGGTCATAAGGGGCATGATGATTTGACGTCATCCCCACCTTCCTCCGGTTTGTCACCGGCAGTCTCCTTAGAGTGCCCAACTAAATGATGGCAACTAAGAATAAGGGTTGCGCTCGTTGCGGGACTTAACCCAACATCTCACGACACGAGCTGACGACAACCATGCACCACCTGTCACCGCTGTCCCCGAAGGGAAAGCTATGTCTCCATAGCGGTCAGCGGGATGTCAAGACCTGGTAAGGTTCTTCGCGTTGCTTCGAATTAAACCACATGCTCCACCGCTTGTGCGGGCCCCCGTCAATTCCTTTGAGTTTCAGTCTTGCGACCGTACTCCCCAGGCGGAGTGCTTAATGCGTTAGCTGCAGCACTAAGGGGCGGAAACCCCCTAACACTTAGCACTCATCGTTTACGGCGTGGACTACCAGGGTATCTAAGCCTGGTTGCTCCCCGCGCTTTCGCGCCTCAGCGTCAGTTACAGACCAGAAAGTCGCCTTCGCCACTGGTGTTCCTCCAAATCTCTGCGCATTTCACCGCTACACTTGGAATACCACTTTCCTCTTCTGCACTCAAGTCCTCCAGTTGCCAATGGCCGCGCGCGGTTGAGCCGCGAGATTTCACATCAGACTTAAAGGACCGCCTGCGCGCGCTTTACGCCCAATAATTCCGGACAACGCTTGCCACCTACGTATTACCGCGGCTGCTGGCACGTAGTTAGCCGTGGCTTTCTAATAAGGTACCGTCAAGGTACAGCCAGTTACTACTGTACTTGTTCTTCCCTTACAACAGAGTTTTACGATCCGAAAACCTTCTTCACTCACGCGGCGTTGCTCCATCAGGCTTTCGCCCATTGTGGAAGATTCCCTACTGCTGCCTCCCGTAGGAGTCTGGGCCGTGTCTCAGTCCCAGTGTGGCCGATCACCCTCTCAGGTCGGCTACGCATCGTCGCCTAGGTGAGCCGTTACCTCACCTACTAGCTAATGCGCCGCGGGCCCATCCTATAGCGATAGCAGAACCATCTTTCAACAATCTAACAGGAGTTAAATTGTATCATTCGGTATTAGCCCCGGTTTCCCGGAGTTATCCCCAACTATAGGGCAGGTTGCCCACGTGTTACTCACCCGTCCGCCGCTAACATCTGGGAGCAAGCTCCCATCAGTCCGCTCGACTTGCATGTATTAGGCACGCCGCCAGCGTTCGTCCTGAGCCAGGATCAAACTCTCCATAAAATGGCGAATTTGAGTTTAGCTCAAAATTCTACTGGCATCAAAATTGATGTCCAAGATTGTGTTTCTTATAATAGAAACGTTTAATTCATTAACGTTTTGTTGTTCAGTTTTCAAGGTTCATTTTCCACTGTCATTCGCGACAGGAATTTTATTATATCAATATATCTTTTAGTTGTCAACAGTATTTTCAACATTAATTTTATGTTTGAATTCCTATTAAACAACAGATTTTTATTATATTAACAAAAAAATAAACTGTCAATCCCTCTAATAATTTATCAGTGCAATTAACGACAGCTAATTCATAATATCAATTTCACGTCGTGTAGTCAACAAAAAATGAAAAAAATATCATATCTTTATCAAGGAGCTTTATCTATATAATGAGATGATTTAAATATCTAGATATTTTAAGAAGCGCTAACGTAAGTTTCATTTATAAATAAGCATTTTTTACAGAGGAATACTTGTTTCGTATCCCTTAAGATTATACAGATGTTGTTTCACTTTTCGGATTATACTTTTGTTCGTATTTTTCTAGGACCTTACTAAACAATGATGCTAATACTTGTTGAAATAGCATGCCAAACACAACTGGCATTGCTACTTTTGCAGGGAAGTAAGTAGTTGCTACAATTACACCAATTGCGGTATTTCGCATACCCCCGATAAAAACAAAAGCTTTTATAATACTTATATCCTTCCATAGAAAATGCCCAATAACTAAAGCAATGACATAGCCAGAAACAGCAATGAAAAACACAACAAAAATGACACCAACTAGCTCCCACGTAATATGTTTCACGTAAGGGGCAATGGCACTGCTATTAATCATAATCACGCCAAATATGCACAGCTTCGAGAATGGAGCAAGCTTACTTCCAAGTGTCTCCTGTATGTTACCTTTTGTAAGTTGATTTAGAGATATTCCTAATAATGAAGGTATTACAATCATCCATAGTAAATCAAAAATTAGTGATAATGTATCAATTTCTATTGTTTTTCCAACAGCAACATGTAATAAAGCGGGCATAATTAATGGAGAAAGTAACGAGTTAATTAAAATAATTGATAAACATAAAGGGAGATTTCCCCGACTAATACTCACCCAAACTACGCTTGTAATTGCAGTTGGAACAGATGCTGATATAACATAGCCAATTGTCAGTAATTGATCGTTGAAGATGACAGTTGATAAAAAATATGCCCAAATAGGCATGATGATATGTAAAAAAGCAATAGTAAATAAAATAATAGTTGGGTATTTCGAAAACCCTTTAACATCTTTAAAGTTCATACTCAAACTACTGCTAAACGTCATAAATGCAAATAACAAAGGAACTAAAAATAAAAGATGTATCCCGATATGTTGAAATAAAACACCTATAATCAGACTGAGAGGAGTTAGAATAGGAATCAATGCCTGAAGCCGTTTATTGAAACTATTTAACATTGCGTATTCCTTCTTTCTTAAATTAAACTTCCTTCCTATGAAGTCTTATAAATTTGTTATAGAATCAGAAGAACTTTACCAAGGAATTTAAGAATTTCCCTGAGTAATGAGTCAATAACATGATGTATAAGATACAGGGACAAAACTAATTAACTTCTAGAATAATAATAAATTTGCTCAGAAACTAACTTAATTATAGAAAAAGCCGGGCCTTATTTGTTAATGGTTTTCTTTGAAAGTGGAAAAATATTAAACTGATTGGCAATTGTGGTGAAGATCCTATGTTTTTAAACTCCCAAATGGGTGGTCATTTTACTATGTGTGAAATATTTAAACGGAAAAATTCCGCTTATAAAAAAAAACTTGTTTATTTTCTTGAAAATAAAGGAGGTTTTTCCGGTTATCTTAGCCATATCTATGGATTTTGCCCAATTTGGAGCGGTTAATCGGAATTTCTCCGGTTATATCCACTACTTTTTCCCCTACTATTTACATTAAACGGAGTTTTTCCGCTTATCTAAGAACTCTTTATATTCTTTCGAAAATAAAGGAGGTATTTCCGTTTATCCTTTCCATATCTATAAATTTTGCCCAATTTAGAGCGGTTAATCGGAATTTTTCCGGTTATATCCGCTTTTTTTACCCCAACCATTTACATTAGACGGAATTTCTACGCTTAGTTTATTAAATTAATAGAAAGGCTGGGGACAAAACCCACCTCAAAAATCGAAAAGCGGATGCATTTAGTGCCGTCTGCAAAATTTTTGCATATAAATTGAAGCCAGTTTTGTCCCAGACTCTCTACATTCTTGAAATCTGGTGTGTCAAATAGCATTACCTTAGTAGAACGAAGACGATCATTTACAGATTAAACTATTAAACTCTTAAGTTTTTTGAAGTTAAATTCCATAACTTGAGAATATCGATTAATTCTTTTTTGTCATTCTCCTCTAAAGGTGCAACTGGTTCCCTAGTTATACCAGCCGTTAAACCGAGTAGTTCCATAGCCTCTTTAATCACTACTACATTATTACCGTTATTATTTTTTGCTCTTAGATTCTCAAATGGTAATATTTCAGACCAAGCTTTCCATACGACCTCCAAGTTATTTTCGCGTAATGCTGTTAACAATTCAAATGATTTTTCAGGGTAAAGATTCACTAGTCCAGATGTAAATCCGACTGCTCCAGCATTGAAGAAAAATGGCGCCCACTTTTCTGCAGTACCGCAAATCCATGCGATAAGATGATGTGTAGGTACTTCCCTAACAAGTTTTGCAAACCTCGGTAAATCATTAATGGCATATTTTACTCCTACTAGTTTCTCTAGTGGGGCCAATTCCTTTAGTACGTTATCACTTAAATTAGGATCTTTAAAATATATAATGGATGGTATATCTAGCGCTTCAATGATTTTTCTGAAATATTCTATAGCACCTTGTTCTGTCACATAAGGATGAATTGGTTGATGAATCATAACACAATCAGCTCCAGCTTTTTGAGCTACTTTTCCCATTTCAATTGCAGTGTCCACTGCATAGCCAACCCCTGCTACAACAGTAGCTTTTCCATCCACTAGGCGAACTACTTCTTTTGTAATGCTATTTGCTTCCTCTAAGGTTAAAGAATAGAATTCGCCGGTATTTCCATTTGGCACAATGACTTCTAGCTTATTTTTTAAAAGGAATTGGATGTTCTCTTCCAACCCATTCCAATCGATTTCCCTTGTTTCCTGTTTAAATGGAACAATATTAATAGCTGAAATAGTAGAAAACCTCTCGTTGAAATTAGAGTGACCCATTGTTTTTCTCTCCTTTTCATATGAATTACAAGCTTATTTCGGATTCACTTTTCGCTTCCGTTATATATTCCTTAAAAGAATGGTTAACTAGGGATGTGACTGTTAAACATACATAATCTGCTCCCCATTCTTTTCTGGCTTTTGCACCAGCTTTATCTTTCGTATGAATCCCAACTTTTACTTTATACTTTCTAGCAGTCTCGTAAATTTTATCAATATTCTTCAATACTTCAGGATGATCGATTCGACCACCAAATCCTAAAGAAACGGATAAGTCAGTAGGGCCAATATAAACCATGTCAATTCCTTCAACACTTAAAATTTCTTCAAGGTTTTCCATTGCTTTACTAGATTCAATGTGAATACAAATTAAACTTTGTTCATTTGCATGTTCCAAATATTCATGTATCGGCACTATTCCGTATTGAGCTGCCCTCATGGAAAACGCAGCTCCTCTTTTTCCTATTGGCGGATATTTAACCGCCTCAACGATTTTTTTAACCTGTTCTTTATCTTCAACTTGGGGCACGTGGACACCATGTGCTCCTCTATCCATAACTTTTAAAATTTCACTTTCACTACTTGAGCTAACGCGCACCAATGGAGTAGCGCCAACATTTTCAGAAGCTATAACCATATGTTCAATATTTTCGGCTGAAAGCATACCATGCTCATTATCAATGACAATGACATCAAAGCCATTGTATCCAGCCATTTCAACTAATTGTGTACTTGGAAAACCAATAAATACTCCGAAAACTGTTTCTTGTGAATTACTATTAAGTGTGGCCTTTAATTTATTGTTAAACAAATATCCATCCTTTCTTTGATATTCTGATGCTTTTTAAATGTGTACTATTTAATATATGATATTTGATATATCAGATATTAATAGAATATTGCACAGATGTTGGTATTCCTTAAGACCATTCAAAGTACGTTTAATGCATAACATTAGATATACCATTCTTGTATCACTTAAAAAATGCCACCTTTACTTCATCTAAAGGCGGCAAAATTCTTAATCAGTTTCTTATTCTCCACCAATCTGGCTTTATTGACTATTGTTTTTGTTTAAGGTTAAATTTGTAGAACGGTTAATATGATTTCGCATAACATCTTCCGCTCCTACAGCATCTTTTTCTTTTATTTTTTCAAAAATAGTAGAATGCTCTTTAAAAGCCCTTTCGTGTTCCTCTAAATCGGACAATGCATTTTTCCTAATAAATTTATCAAAGGAACATACCGCTTCTATTTGGTTGGAGATATAATTATTTTTGGCAATTTGTATGATGAAATCATGGAATTTACTATTATATTTTTCTAGCATTTGGCTATTCTTTTCATTTGTATAAAATTTCATTTTCATTAAAATAGACTCAAGCTTTGCAATTTCGTCATCCGTTCTTTTATTCGCAGCCAAACGTGCCGCAACGCCCTCAAGTGCAGCTCTTGCCCATCTAATTTCTTCGACTGAGTTCATAAAGTTGGAGGAAACAAAGGATCCCTTTCTCGCTTGTGTTACGACTAAACCATCTTTTTCAAGTTGTCTTAAAGCTTCTTTGACAGGAGTTGTACTTACATTAAATTCTTTTGCAAGTTCCCTCTCCCTTAAATGCGTTCCAGGTTCATACTTTTTGTTTAATATTGCTTCTTTCATTTCTTCATAAATCAACTCACGTACAGATCGTGATTGCATACTAATCCTTGTGATAATATCTTCATTCATTGTAGTAGTTCTCCTTCTAATTATTTGTTATTTTATTACAAAATTTAGTTCAATTAGATGAACAATCAAGAGAAGAAGCTTATAAGTAATTGATAAGATCCCCAAATGGCTAATATTGTCGTTCCTACTAACATGATATTTTCAAACCAATTGTTCGTATGTTTACCTAAATACTTCTTCTGATTGGAAATGATGAGAAGACCAACCGCAATCGCTGGTAGTGCAACAATATTTAGTGCATTTGTAAACAGAGTCAAAGCTACAAATCCAGTAGAACCAGGTATAGACCAGACAACTGGGGAAATAAGGAGAAATAAACTAATCCACTTAAACTTTGAATCTCCCTCAATTTTTTGTTCTTTTGTTAATACCTTATTCGTCACTTTGTAATAACAATCTGTAATCACTTTCGCATAGCCAATCGCTGTACCAATCACGCTACTATAAAGAATCGCAAAAACACCAAGGTAAAAAATCCAAGATCCTAAGTCGCCCATATATATGCTAAGAGCAAGGGAAATATCATCTATTGTCTCAACTTGAATATTGTTAGGGCGTAAAATTTCAGCTCCAATAATCCAGATAGCTAATGTAAGGACAATTGCCGCAATAAACCCGAACAGTAAATCATTTCGTTGAATTCGTTTATGAACAGGTTTAATCCATCCTTTATCTTGTAAAAAATAAGGATAAATCAAATTCGTAAGAGAACCAGCAACTGCCCCTACTAATGAAACCCCTACAAGTATTACACTATAAGCACCTGTATCTTCTGGTAATCCGAAACCAACCGTCCCCTTTAGAATTCCTACGACATCTGGTTTGCTATATACTGCCAATCCTATAAATGATACCGTTAAAATCGCTAAAAGCCCTTTCATTACCCACTCTAGCTTTTTATAAACATTTCTTCCCATAATCAATAAGCTCACTAAGACAACCACTACCGACCAAATGAAATCGCTTCCAAATCCGAACATCCAATTGAGAGCTATGCCTGAACCTTTTATCATTTGTGCGACAATTAAATGTCCTATAAATAAAGACGCAATTCCAAAAAAGAATGGGAAAAACTTATGCAGACGTGCATAGCCTTCTAAAATAGTCATGCCCTCATTATTGTATATCTGGAAACGACCCATAATATTACAAATGACATACCTTATTAAAAGAGACAATACAAGAAGCCACATTAAATTGTAACCATAGTTTGCACCCGATACAGATGCAGTTATAAGGTCACCTGCACCCATCATCGTGAGGATCATAATAATTCCCGGTCCATAAACTTTTAGATTACCCCATATCTTTTGTATAAAACTTTTATTAGATTGAATGTTTTCCTTTTGTAACTCCATCATTTCCCTCCAAACTTTCAATTCTAGTATTTTTCAGTTTCGTTATGAAAGAAGTTGAAACATCAAAACATCCACCATCTAAACACCGTCATACAACTGATACCTCTTTGCATAGAAGAAACACTCGGGTACAAAGTAATTCTTTAGATTTATCCTCCTCTTTAATTTCAAATATGGTCTAAACAATAAAATCGGGATGAAATTAACGGTATTTCCTTCATTCAGCTTGAATTACTACGGTCATTAGGTAAGCGTTATCATTTCTCGTCACCCCATTTCCGTAATATATGAAATGTGATATATCAGATATTCAACTAATCTGAAAATATTTTGACTATTTAGACTATTGGCGTTGGGTTTTTTTCATTAGACATTCACGCGAGGGAAAAAATAAAAAAATACTTAAAAGATTGCCCTACTTTTAAGTATTTTTAGAAGCATTATTTAATTTTTAAATATCTACCTTGCCCTAATAAGATTAGGCGGAGTGTCTCCCATTAAACCAGTAACCAGGTTCTTTGCAGCTAACATTGCCATTTTAAATCGTGTTTCATGTGTAGCTGAACCGATATGAGGCGTAGTGACAACATTCTTCATAGATAGTAACGGATTATCCATTTCGATTGGTTCTTTAGTAAAGACATCTAGTCCTGCACCAGCAATTTCACCTTTTTGAAGAGCATGAACTAATGCTTCTTCATCTACCGTTTTACCTCTTGAACAATTAATAAAGATAGCCGAATCTTTCATTATTTCAAACTCTCTTTTACCCATCATTTTCTCAGTCGCTGGCGTATGTGGTGTCATTAAACATACAAAATCGGATTTCTCAAGCAGTTCATCCATTGAGCAATAAGTTGCACCATACTTTTGTTCAGCTGCTTCATTTCTTGAACGGTTATGATAAAGAATCTCCATATCAAACCCTAAATGAGCTCTTTTGGCAACCGCTGCCCCTATTCCGCCCAGTCCTATAATCCCTAATGCTTTATGGTGCACATCTACACCGAACCATTGTGACTCCAAGTTTGATTGCCATTGTCCTGTTTTTACCCAATGATCTAACTCTGGTATCCTTCTTGCTGTTGATAACATTAAACCCAACACCGTATCAGCGACCGTCTCATTCAAAACGTCAGGAGTGTTTGTAGCTACTATTCCTCGTTCTAATAGTTCCGGTAAATCGAGATTGTCATAACCAACTGAAATGTTGCTCACTACTTTTAAGTGAGGAGCCTGATCTAATAACGTCTTGTCCACTTTCAATAACGATCCTAATAACCCATGAGCATCTTGTAAGCTATGAAGAAATTCAGGGTAATTTTCCGTGTTAAGATTCTCAAAATATTTCACATCACAAGTTTCTTGAACAAAGTCTACAACTCTACGGTCAACCTTTTTATAAATAATCACTTTTGGTTTAATAACGATTCACCCTCCAAAAAATAAAATTGATATTTCTAATCTTAATCGTTAGATAAACTATCCTTTAGCTTCTTCTAAATTCTTTAAGGGCTTAACAAGATTGGCAAGTATGATTAGTTTATCTTGAAAAAATTGAAATACGATATTCTTGTCTTGCTGCACAAATTTCATCGTTGATTGTAAAATGATATACAATTAATTTATTTACAAAATTTGAATTTAGACCATGTCTTTTGTCATTCTCTATTTTCATTTCTACAATGGCCCATGATATAGGGCAAAATCAATCAAATACTCTCTCAATTTCCTATCAGAAATTGATTCAAACTTGCATCTCATAGAATACAGATCATTAAAAATAAATGAGAGTCCCTAAATAGAGACTCTCGTTTTTCTCAAACAACTTTCTATTGTTAAAAAATAGTTTACTTAATAGTGTAAAGTAAGGTCAGGGTATTAAGGGTGATTAGTACATCCTTTCATTCCGAAAACTTCACATTTTGTGAAAAATCTAACCGGAAAAATTTCGCTTAATAAGAAAATTGAATAAAAAATAGCTCAAATAAACGGAAAGATTCCGCTTATCGACTCGAAAAAGGTGAAAATAGAGTATTTTTCTTTGCATAGTCGGAAAGTTTCCCCTTATTTAGCCCAGAATAAATGTCCATTCGAGAAATAACCGGACAATCTTCGCTTATTTTATATTCACTAGGTAGTTCCCAGTTCCTTATCTAAGTTCCGGAAGTTTCATAGAATTAAACGAAAAAATGCTCTTAAGCAATATTGGAGATAATGGCTATAGTACAGAATAAAAGGGAATCTTATTTTGAATAATCGGCCACGAATATTTTCTTGGTTCTATACCTCCACTTAAACATACATAAAAGCTGCACGCAAAGTGATTGCGGCAGCTTTCGAAATATAATCTATTCGTACTATGACTCGTTATTCGAAACGACTTTTAAACAGTCTATTCGACTCTCTGTCTTCGCATCCATTGAGTAGCGATCCACTTTTCTCCTTTTACAACAGGAGTTCCTGCGTGTAGCGTTAACTCATTTAACATTGGATCATTATAAAAATATTCAAAGTACACTGCCATACCCTTTTGCGGACAAACAGTTAAATTTAGTTTCGGGAAAAAGGTTGTTCCGCCCTCTTCCACATCGTTTAAGTATAATACGAGCGTGCTAATCCGATTGTTTTTAGCAGCCTTACTCGTTGGAGCGAAATAATCGTAATGTTCTTTGTATTCTTGACCCGGTTTGTAGTTCAGTATATGCAGTCCTTCCCCATGATCTAAAGGAATTCCCATAATGGTCGAAACTCTTTTTTCAACCCGCGCCAGAATATCACTCTTGACGTCTGTTAAAAATGCGCCGCTACTTGTTCGTACATCACTGACTTCTTTTGTACTACCGATTTTAGATCGCTGAAGGCGCTCTTTTGACAACTCAATTAGCGCCTCACATTCCTCATCATCTAGTACTGAGCCTAAAACGACGACTAGCGGTTCTTCAAATCTAGCAATGATATGAATGTCTCTGTCTTCTGTCTTAATTCGATTACCATTATGGCTAAATATCGTTTGTTCCCTTACTTGTGCATCTTTAACATCCATCTTCCATTCATCAACCCCTGTTTCTCTAGAAATACAATTTTTTATTCTACAAACACGTTTTTAATTCCTTCTAATTTTTCTCTCATCAAAAAAAATATTTTCTTGATATTTTATAGGGGTGAGCATCTATCTTGAATATAGATTTTAATAGGATTAATATACTTTGTGTAAGGCAAACTTACTAACATGGAGGGGTTATATATGTCGAAAGAACCAATTACAGTAAACGCTATTATCAATGGCGAAAAAATACAAACAGCTAAAAAAATAACACGCGAAAATCCAACACATCCCGAACAAATTGTTGGTTACGCACCAAATAATACGAAAGAGGAAACAATCCAAGCAATTGATGCGGCTTATGAAGCATTTAAAACTTGGAAGTGGAGTGATGTTGACGATCGTATCGAAAGAATGAACCGTGCAATTCAAAAAATTAAAGACCAACTGCCTGAAATTGCGGAGTTATTATCTCGAGAACACGGTAAAGCACTTTATGATGCCCAAGGGGAAATTGCTATTTCACTAATGTGGATGGAATTTGCCGTGGAAAACGTGAAAAAAGTAACAGCTCCAGAGGATACAAAACATGAAACAGGTCGAACTATCATTACTCACGATCCAATCGGCGTAGTTTCAGCTATTACACCATGGAATTATCCAATTTCTCTATCTACAATTAAAATTGCACCTGCACTTTTAACAGGTAATACAATGGTACTAAAACCAAGTCCATTTGCACCTTTAGCAGTAAGTCGCGTAACAGAAATCATTGCCGATGAATTCCCTGCTGGTGTATTGAACTTAGTAAACGGTGATGCAGAAGTCGGAGTTGAGCTAACATCTAACCCGAAAATTGCAAAAATCGCCTTTACAGGTGGTACTAATACAGCCAAACATATTATGAAAGCCGCATCTGAAACAATTAAAAATATGACATTAGAACTTGGTGGTAATGATGCAGCCATCGTATTAGATGACTTTGATGTGAACGACGAACGTGCATTACGCAGAATGGTAATTTCCAACTTCTTAACGGCTGGTCAAATTTGTATGATTGCAAAACGCGTCTATGTCCACCGTTCAATTTACGATGCGTTTGTTGAAAAATATATCGAAGCAGCAAATAAATGGATTAAAGTCGGTGACCCATTCCACCCGGATGTTACAGTAGGTCCAGTGAATAACAAAAATCAAGTAAACTATGTGAAAAGCTTAGTGGAAGATGCAAAAAATAAAGGTGCAAAAATCATTCCATTAGGAACAATTCTAAATCCAGAATTAATGGATAACGGCTACTTCCTACAACCAACACTTGTATTAGGTGCGGATGTGCATGATCGTATTGTAGTCGAAGAACAATTCGGCCCAACTGTACCAATTCTACCATTTGATGATGAAGAGCAAGTTATCGAGTTGCATAACGAAAGCATCTTTGGTTTAACAAGTTCCGTTTGGGGCGAAGAAGAACATGCTATTCGAGTAGCTCGTCGTATTGAAGCAGGGACAACGATGATTAACACTGCCGCAGTTCAAGGCTTAGACGTACGCTTCCCATTCGGAGGGGTAAAACAATCAGGGGTTGGCCGTGAATACGGCTTAGATGGCATTAAATCCTACACAGAAACACATGTCATTAATTTACCGAACGAATTAGAATTACCATACATTCCAGAATAAAGAGTTTCCTTCCATACAATCAGGCTGGGACAGAAGAGGAAAAGATTAGTTCTTCTTTCATTTTAGATAGTACTTTTTGGATATATGAACGTTCGTTTTCGATGTAGCCTTCGCTTTCCACGGGGAAGCCTTGAGCCTCCTCGAGCTCAAGCTCTGCGGGGTCTCGGGCCAACAGGATGTTGGTCACAAAGGCGTTGCCACAGGACGTGGCGCTTTTAGCCTTTGTTCATCTATGCTTCTGCATCCCGTAGGAAGGCTTTGCCTTGCATCGAAAGCGAAGCGACAGGTGCTGATGCACTCTCCGTCTACATCTCCAACGAACGACTCTCAAATAAACAAATAAGCGAATGTTTACTATACCCAGAACGATCTGTTTGTTGAAAACTAACTTTTGTCCCAGCCTCAAATTTTAGTTCTATTAATATGTTGATTCCCTACTAATCCTACTGATTTCCCTACTTTTTGGGAAAAAGATCATCTCTAACTCTTCCCTTTACTACTTAACACTATTTCGGTGTTTCGATATCTTGTTCATTTAATAGCATGACATAGTCTAAGTTCACATTGCTTATTGAATATCCATTCCCATTTACAGAACTCTCTGGATAAGATACATTTTGTAATTCATCATACACAAGCCAACCAAAATAAATCCCATTATAGTAATTATTAAAAAACAGATTAGGTTGTTTTGCTGATTCAATCTTCTCAGAAGCACTCATAAATGCTAACCATTCTGCTGGTAATTTCATTACTCCGTACGTTATTTCCTGAAGGTCAATTTTTTGCTCCATTTGGACTCTAGGATAATATCGATCTGTATTATCTGTTTTATTGAACCCTCTTTCCCTAATTAGATAGATACTTTGAGAACTTAATTGATCATAAGGGTGAATATTCCAAACAAAATAAAATGTTGATGGATCATTTTGATTGATTTTCCACAATTTTAGTCGACCCTTGGTATCAATAGAGGCAACTTTCCATTGATGCATTTCCCATACCCAATAACTTAGACTGTAATGATTTTGATTTGAAATAAACGGAACTACAACATGACGGTCATCGACAAAGATGGTGTCTTGTATGGTCTTTGCATCTGCTTCAGGAAAAGTACGATTCATCACCTCCACTATTTGCTCATTGGTTGGGAAGGTAGTTGGCTTTGAATAAAATAACCAATAAATTGTAACTATCGATATTACGATAACGAAAACCAAACCTACTAAAATGAAACGTTTACGGTTTTTCATTTAGTCCATCCCCTCTATTATCGAATTTTCGGAGCGAAAATAGAGTTGCCGATCTGCCGTTGTTATTAAAATACCTTTTCCATCATCTTCAATAAAAATGATAGAATGCACCCCACTCCCCCATTTAGAAGTTGCGTCAACTAGCTGATATGGGAACCGTTCATTTTTGTTATATGAGTCAGTACTCATATGTGTATCCATGTACCACTCATAACTATAAATCTTTGTTTGCTTCAACGAAGGGAGTTGCTCCTGTAGGCGTTCTTTATTAATAGTCCTATCTTCCTCTGCAGACGGATGAGTACTGATAATCGATGCATTATGTACGTTAGAAATGTAGGTCGATGGAATTTCTTTTGGATAGATAACTTGATATATAGGTATCGAGATTAAGTTAGCAAGTAAAAAAATGAAATTTGCCCAAAATCCTAACCAAGCATAGGATTCATATTTCTGCCTTCTTTCATTATTGTTACGTAAAACAAAATACAATATCCAGACACCTAGAGGTAGGATTGGAACTTTTATTAATTCATGATCTAGTCCAAAATGAATTGAAAATGAAAAAATGCCTAAAAACATCACAATCAATATTTTCCAAATTTTTGGCCTGACAGTTTGTTTTTTGAATATACGGTAGGAGAAATAAAGAATAACTACCCAACAAATGAACCCCGTTATTATGGATATAAAATTAAATGCACCATTTAAAATTGTTCCTATTTCGAACAACTCCTCTTATGTTATGGAACTCCCTTATCTATTCCGAACAATAAGATTAATAATTTTACTCTTTCGTTCCTTTACACTATCAACTTCCCATCTATATTTTAACATAATTATCCAATTCTTACTAAATAAGATTTCTCCTAAAACTGATAGATTGAAAAAAGACTGCAGGATCATGCCCTACAGTCTAATTCATGGAGAAAAGTGTTATTTTATTATTACTTTATAGAATTTACCAAAATTGTTTGGCGAGAAAATTTATTTACCAAGATACCAACTTTCACCATTTTTGAAGAAAATTCGATCTTGTGCTTCACTACTAACGGTTTCTTTCACTAATTGAATATCATTAAATGAGAAGCGATATTTAGCTCTAGTAGAAGGTAAATCACTACCAAATATAAGGCTATTTGGGTTTTCGTTATATAAAATCGTAATTAACTTTCTGATTTCATCACGTTCATACTCAACACGACCAAAGCCCGTTAATCGTATCGGGATATCAGCATTCACGATTTTTTTCAATGTATCAATAGGGCTCTTATGCATCCCAAGATGATCGATTGACACTTTTGGTAATGTGAAGATTAACTCTTCTAATTCCTGATCCAATGTTTGTAAATTCATATAAAGCTCTGTCTTCCAATTACATAAACTAAAAACTCTCTCAGACAGCTCTTTAATTTCTTTTGGTGTGGCAGATAATCCTCGATATAAATTAAATCGAATGCCCTTTATGCCGACATCGTTTAATTTTAAAATGTCTTCATCGGTTGTATCGAATGGGAGCTGAGTGATCCCTACAAATTGATTACCTAACGTAGAAATAGCTTCTTTAAAATAATCTTGATGATATCCATGGTATGAGCCTGACACAATGACCCCACCTGTTACTTCAATCGACATCTCATTTAATTCGCTTAAGTAATTACTCACTGTATAATAATCAGGAACAAATCCTTGATTTTCTTCAAGTGGAAACTTTGGATCAATGATGTGAAAATGAGAGTCAAATATTTTTTGCATAACTACACTCCTATAAAATAAACATTAATATTAATGTGGCAACTACCGCAAACCCTAACCCAAGTGGTGTTGCTTTATATAGTAAATCACTATAAAATTTCTTCGATTCTTCTTCATCTAAACCGCTGTTACCTAGTATTAAACTACCACCTGTAGAGAATGGTGCTAAAGCGGTTGATTGGGCACCAATAATAATCGCAACCGCAATCAAGGAAGCACTATAGTCTGTTGGTCCAATAATTCCCGCAATCATCGGGAACATAAGCGGCGCAACAACACCTAATGTACTACTAAAGATTGACATAATACCGGCAATGATCGCTACAGTAATCGGAACAATAAACGGTGGCATGTTATTAATCATTGAAGCTAATAAATCAATTGTACCAGCCTCTACTGCCACATCTATTAGCATCCCTACCCCTGACACTAACCATAATGTGCCCCAAGGTACTCTAGCCATTACTTCTTTTGGTTGATCTCCAGCTAATTTTAATAAGTACGCTACTATTGCGAACACCACTGCTAGTAAAGTAATATCCGTACGTGAGTTAATAAACTGAATTGTTTCATTGTCAGGCATAAAATTCGCTAGCATCGGTACACCAAGTACAAGAACCATCAGTAGAACAATTAAAGAAATATTCACTTTTTGCTTTTTTGTAAACGCATCTGGCTTCTCAATATTCAAATCGCCAATTTGACTGTTTTTTCTATCAAAAAACATCAGAATTAACATAATAAATATTGGGTAAATAAACGAGACAATAAAGATATCTCTTGTTAAAGCACCCGCAATATCCGCAACAGCTGTTTCACTTAACAAAGAGTTAAATAAAACTCCATGTGCACTATACATGAAATTCGCACCCGAAAGTGAACCTAACGAAACTGCGAATGAAGCATGCAATTTATTCATTCCAGACGATTTACATAATGCCATTGCAATCGCGCCCATAACAGCAACAGATGTAAAGAAACCAGCACCCATTCCTGAAACTAATGCTGTAACAAAATATAATATTAAAGGTAACCATTTTGTTTGTTTTTGAAATCTATATAATAGTAAATGAGCAATTTTTTCTAAAGTTCCATTTACTACTGCAAAATTAAAGAAGAGTGCTAAAGTAAAAATAACTAAAAATAACTTGATTGGGAATGTGGCTAATAAATCACTAATGGACATCCCTAAAACAAAACAACCAATGATATATGCGAATGCTAAAGCAACTAAACCCGTATTAATATCAAACTTTTCGCCCAAATAAATTGCTATAATGATCGCTAATATAATTAAAATAGAATAGAACATATTTTCCTCCTTTGTTTTCGATTATTTGTTTACTATGTATTGTAGATTGATAGATTTCAATGAGGTAAAGTCGACCCCAACTACAATCCCTCAAATTTAAACAAATACTTAATATTGCGATTTTCCCCATCCAAAAATCTTGTTTAATAATGATGAATGTAAGCACTTACATAAGATCGATTGATATACATCTAGTTTGAACATAACCACCGCCTTTCAAAAATAGATTGTTTCTTATTCTAAACTTAATATCGATTTGTATTTGTACATATCTCCTCGATAGGAAGAAGCACCTGTTAACACACAGCCTTCTTTTACTTTCAAGTCAACACTTCTATATAAAATAGGTGAGCCTACCGAAACTCCAAGGATTTCAGAAGTCTCTTCATTCGCAAGCACTGCCTCTATTTCAATTTCTCCTTCTGACAGGGACATATTAAATTTATTGAGAAATAAATGCGAGAAAGAATAATTTACATATTCTTCATCCGTAATTTGTTCACCATATTGTTTTAAGAGATATCGGTTATCGATGACAACGGGGATATTTTCTGAAAGACGTAACCGTTTCACCTGATACACTTCTTCCCCTGGTTTTACGCCCAATTTTTTAGCAATGCCTTCTGGACAAGGAACTGAACCCCTATACAGCAACTTGACATTAATGTTTTCTAAATACCAACCTCGGAAAAATGTATCTAATCTAGCAATATCGGTATTTAATTTATCTTTTCGAACTATAAATGTACCTTTTCCTTGAAGTCGTTTTAACAGACCTTCCTCTACAAGCAATTGAACTGCCTGGCGTATCGTCATTCTAGAAACATCAAACATTTTTATTAACTCATCATCACTTAAAAACTTTTCTTGACCTTCTTTGTACAGCTCATCTACCTTTTTTCTTAAGCTATCTGCAATTTGGACGTACTTTGGAATATGAGTATTATAATTACTCATGCTCACCCTCCTAGGATTATATTAAAACTAATCGTTCATATCATCTATACATCTAGATGACTTGTTTTTTTATTGTAAATCACCAAAAGTTCAGAGTCAATACAATTTTCTGAATCTTTCATTTTCCGCGAAGTAACCAGTCGATTAATGGATTATCTAAAATAAAAGAGGAAGTAGCTTCACATTTTGTGAGCCCTTCCTCTTTTTACATTATGCTAATTTTGCTAAAATTTCGCGAATAAATGCTGGTTCGTCTGCTGGGGTACGTGATGTAATTAGATTTTCACTCACGACTACTTCTTCGTCACGGTAGTCAGCACCAGCTAGTTTTACATCATCTCGAATTCCAATGTAGCAAGTTGCCGCTTTTCCTTTTAATACATCAGCACTGATCATCACTTGAGGTCCGTGACATATGCCAGCAATCAACTTACCTTGTTCATTGATGTCCTTCACAAAACGAATTACGTCATCATTTACACGTAATGCTTCTGGAGCGCCTCCACCAGGAATAATTACGGCATCAAAATCTTCTGCCTTTGCTTCAGCTACTCCAAGATCCGCTGTGTAAGAAACTGTTCCTTTTTTACCATCGCATTGTGCCCCTTTTTCTAAGCCAACGACGATTGCCTCAAGTCCCGCCCCTTTTACCGCTTCATACGGATTTTTCATTTCTGAATCTTCAAATCCACCTGCTAAAAGAAATGCTACCTTTGCCAAATTAAAAACCTCCATCTGAAAGTATTTTACAAGATTACTATAATTTAAGTACCTATTATATGGCAATTTCTTTGCTCGTTATGATAACGTTTGCAATTAAAAAACCTCCCATAAGTAATTGTTTACTTATGAGAGGTTAATCGTTTTAATGATATTGGTTGCCACTTTCATGTATAGCTTGAGCTAAGTTAAATATAGATACTGCAATATCTGCATAAGTTACTTCGCCCTTTGGATTGAACTGATTGTTCTCAGCACTTACTAATTTTAACGCATTCGCTAACGCAACATATCCTATATATTCTTCTTTAACGTTCGCAGCATCACCAAATGATAATTCATAAATATCATGATTTTTCGCTGCTGTTTCAAGTCCTAAAGCGCGGATATACCAAACTGTCAGCTGTTCACGAGTAAGTTTTACCTCAGGATTAAAGGACTCATCTGACTCCAAGATACCTAGTCTAACTGCTCTTTCTACTGTCGCATAGTAAGGGTTGTCCGGACCAACATTTGCATATGTTTGGGTTGACTCTTCTTCAGACGGTGTTTCGTACTCATAGAAATACGATAATGACTTTACTAATATTTTCAGTGCTTCACCATTTGTCATAGCTTGGTCCGCATTAAATGTAGATGCATCCTCGATTTCTAAAATGCGGTTTTGAACGAGATAGTTTAATTCCGCTTCAGCAGTTGCGTGCGTCACAACTGGTGTGTCACTTTGACTATAAATGCTATTCCATTCACCTGTATTTGCATCTAAATAACTGTATGCCTCATCATTAAAAATTGGTGTATATACTAAATGATAATGATTTTCTTTTGAGTTGTTTCCTATATTTAAATATTGAAGTTTTAAACTTAATGAATCGACAAATTTTGTTTTTGCTTCTTCATTTGAAATAACATTTTCAATAGATGGCCATTCCAAATTTTCTTGATGATTTACATTTAAACTATTTAATGAACCATCAGTCCCTACACCAACATGAATTTGTTGCCCTACAACGGCAATTCCATTCACTACTCGAGGGAAAGTGAAATGATAAATCCCTTGTGTTTCATCAAAATACGGTTCATCAATTGGCTTTGCATAATTGTGTAAATAAGAAGGAACCCATTCTTCTAAATAGTTGATTGCTTCTTCTAATGCTTGTTGTTCAGAGAGATTTCCTTTGTTCGTTGGGCTTTCTCCATTTTCAATTAAGACATCACGTTTTAAATCGTGATAAGAGATAATTTCTCCCGTTTCTTTATTGATTTCAATACTAGATCCATAGCCTCCACGAGACCAATCATACGAGAATTGAACACTTATTACTTCTTGTCCGTTACCATAATCTACTTCTTCAACCGAAGTAATGGATAATTTTACTTTGTCTGAGTCAATTTTCAACAGTTGTTCTGCCATCTTTTTTGCTTCTTCAACTGTAATATTCGCTTGCTTTGCAGGTAATGGTTGTGCAGCGAGTTTTTCAATATTATCTATAGTCGGTACAACATTTGTGAAATCTCTTGCTGTTTGCCAATCACCCGTAATCGCATTTACGCCATAAAGAATGGATGGATCATACACTAACGCAACGGATTCTTCCCCTGTTCGATAATCATAGTTAACTTGGTATTTTAAGCTAACAGCTAGATGATCCTTAATTTTTTGTAACATTTCATTCTCACTTAAGACTTGATTCGCATTTTCAAATGTCGCCTTATTAGCATTATCTGTATAACGATAGAAGCTGACAATCTCACCATTACCTAGAACAGATAGCTGAACTCGTTGGTCTTGTACAGGGATGTTATTTTTCTTTTGCACAAATGAAAACTCATAACGAACTGGCTCTGTAATTAATTGATTGGAATAATAAGCGTAATCGCGATTATTTTGATCCAACTCATATTCAGTTCCATTTGTCATTTTTTTCAAGAAATCAACAGCGATTTTCTCCGCTTCATCTTTTGACACCTTTGTAGGGAATAAAGCATCTGCAACATCAATCGGTTCAAAATGGAAGTTTTCAAGTTCCAAATTATCACCAACAAATACGATGCTACCATAAAGATCTCTGCCCTTAATTGTTTTATGGAAACTTAAGTCATAGCGAATTCTTTCATCTTCCGGGAAGTAATGTCCGTTACTCACATAAAAATCATTATTTGATAAGTAATCGAACTTATTAGGAAATAGAGTTTTGAGCTTTTTAATTAATGTTTCTTTTGAGACTGTTGATACGGAAGAATCAACCTCAATGGCAATTCTTTCCGGTTGTTCCACAATGGGTGATTGTGCATTCGCAACAGATGAGAATAGGCCATACGATAATGCCGATGATAATACTAATACTCCTACTTTTCTAATATTCTTCAAAATAACCCTCCTATATACCATTTTATGAAAATTCTACCACAATTCGACTGCAAGATAGAATAGGGATTTCTCTCTATCTTCTAATTTTTCTTACAAATTCGACGTTAATGCTAGAATATTATTAGAATTGCTTAACCCCTATAAACATCAAAAGAGATATGAGCTTACTTTCTTTAGAGACAGCGTCTATCTTAACGAATGTCTTCATGTTGCGTCTGTCATTGGCCAAGCCTACGTGCACAAAAAAAATCTGCCAATCAGATAGTATTTCTGAATAGCAGATTAACACTTTTGTCCCAGTTAAAAAGATATGTTTGTATACTTAAGCATCATTATTTATTTAGAAAAAAATAATTTATCTATTTGAATAATAATAAATGGCACAAACGCTAATCCATAGATCGTTAACAGTTGAGATTGATTTAACGCCGCAACTTCAAATAAACCAAAGATTAATACACTATTTAAAAGTGCGACACCAAGTAAAAACGCAATCCATACAGCTATGTTTGAAAAAATGCCAATCTTGAAAATCGATTCATTTGAACGGCAGTTAAACCCATGGAACAATCTCGATAAACACAATGTTGCAAAGGCCATCGTACTCGCAACGGTTACATCTCCAGTGGATAAGCCCATTTGGAATGCTATAATCGTTACTGCAGCAATAATCAGACCTTCTAACCCTACTTGAGAAGCAAATTTTTTATTTAATAGAGGTTCATGAATGTTTCGAGGTTTTTCTTTCATGACCTTTTTATTGTGCGGCTCTAACCCGATTGCAATGGCTGGTAAACTGTCTGTCAGTAGGTTAATAAATAGTAAATGAACAGGCGCAAATGGAGCAGGTAAAGCAAAAAGTGTTGCGTATAGTACAACAAAAATCGCTCCAGCATTCCCGGACAATAAGAACATAATCGCATTTTTAATATTGGCATATAAACTACGACCATTCGATACTGCTTTTACAATGGTAGAGAAATTATCGTCTGTTAAAATCATGGAAGAGGCATCTTTCGCTACTTCTGTCCCCATGATCCCCATTGCTACCCCAATATCCGCTTGCTTTAACGCTGGCCCATCATTAACACCATCTCCTGTCATGGCGACGACGTTTCCTTTATCTTGCCAAGCTTTCACAATACGAATTTTATGTTCTGGTGAGACGCGCGCATAAACAGAAATATTTTCAACCTTTGCCCTCAATTCACGATCTGACAAATTGTCAATGTCTTTTCCTTCAATTGCTTCCGATGGATCTTTTAAAATACCGATTTGTTTTGCAATCGCCGATGCGGTAACTTTATGGTCTCCTGTAATCATGACCGGTTTAATGCCTGCTTTTATACAATCTTCTACCGCTTGCTTTGATTCGACTCGTGGTGGGTCCATCATCGCCATGAGCCCAATAAAAGTAAATCCGTGTTCATCTTCAACTTTAACTTTAGATGAATTCACTTCTTTATAAGCAAATGCAAGTACTCGTAACCCTCTGTTGGAGAATGTATTGTTTACTTTTTTAATGGAATCGAGCTGTTGTTTTGTAATCGTTGAAATCCCTTCGGAAGTTTCAATATGAATCAATTTATCAATGAGTACATCTACAGCACCTTTTGTAATCATGATATATTGATTTCCTACCCTGTGAACCGTACTCATTAGCTTACGATTCGAATCAAATGGAATTTCTCCAACTCGTCTGTTTTCTTCACGTACACGGAGTGCGTCAAAATGATAGTGATTCCCTAGACGGACTAATGCTACTTCTGTCGGGTCTCCTATTTCTCTGTCAGCAGTCGTAATCGAGTCATTACACAAAATCGCCATCCGTAAAAATTTATGTTGAAGTTCATTGTGTACATGTAATTGATTTGCCTCTAGCATTTTTCCATCTAAAAATAGTTTTTGAACGGTCATTTTATTTTGTGTAAGTGTCCCTGTTTTGTCGGAACAGATGACCGAAATACTACCGAGACTTTCAACCGCATGTAATTTTCGAACGATGGCATTTTCCTTCGCCATTTTCTGTGTACCAAATGCTAAAACAATCGTCACGATTGAACTTAACGCCTCCGGAATGGCTGCAACCGCTAAGGAAACTGCAAACATAAATGAATCGACTAATTCACGTCCACGTAAAATATCTAATCCAAAAATAATGAGACAGATAAAGATAATACCTAGTGCAAGACGTTTCCCAAAGGCATCTAGACTAATTTGAAGTGGAGTTCTTTTTTCTTTAGCACTATCTAGTAAATTTGCAATCTTCCCAATTTCGGTATTCATGCCAATAGAAGTGACAATTACCTTTCCACGCCCATTTGTAACAAAGCTTCCTGAAAAGACCATATTCGTCTTATCACCAAGTGCAACATCATCTTCACGTATCACATGTGTCATCTTTTCAATTGGAAGAGATTCTCCTGTTAACGAACTTTCGTTAATTTGTAAGCTATGGCTTTCAATAATTCGGCCATCCGCACTTATAAAATCACCCGCATCTAAAACCAAAATATCTCCGACAACAACTTCTTTTGACGGAATTTCAATTACTTGTCCATTTCGTTGTACTCGTGCAATAGGGGCAGCCATTTCTTTTAGACTATCTAATGATTTTTCCGCCTTAATTTGTTGGACTGTACCTAAAATGGCATTTAAGATGACGACGACTATGATGACAATTGAACTTTGTACTTCTCCAAGAAAGACAGAGATAATTGCAGCTGCAATCAATATTAGTACTAAAAAATCTTTAAACTGTTCCAATATCATTTCGAAGACGCTTTTCCGTTCGCCCTCTTGCAATATGTTATACCCATATTGCTCGTGTCTAAGTTTCACTTCATGATCAGTTAATCCTTGGTGTGTTACATTCAGTTCTTTCATAACCTTTTGTACAGGTTCTCGATAATAGTTTGTCACATTCATTAGAATAACCTCCAACATTCCATAAATCGTTCTATCAAGCATTACTATATTTGTCTGCAAAATGAACTTTAACTGACCTCTATCCACAATGTTTGAACTACAAAAACATAGGTGAAAGATATTTTTCCATCCCCACTATTCATAAAAGGGTGTCATTGATTTACTTATATCTTTCATCTGGAATTATAGAAAACAAATCTCGTCACACACACACAACCCATCATATGTATAGATTTGTATATATATGAGAATTATTTAACATTAACTTTCGCTGATAGATTTTAAATAGGAAGGTTATAAATCTTTCTTAGTTAGTTCGCTAGTTTATTCCACTAATTATTTTAGGGGATTCATAGAAACATATTTATATATGTCAATTCAATAAGTTTATAAAAAATTTTTTGAATATTTAAAATTTTTTTGAATAAGTTATCGTATAGTTGATTGCAACCATTTCCCTATTAATATTGGAGGAATGTTCGAAATTCCAAATTAGACTTTTTGCAGTCAATTGGTAATCAATATCGTTTTTCATGTAAGTTCACTGTATTCATCATTTGAAAAGTCATAATGTCGCGCTAATCACAGTCAAATATACCTACTAAATTCCCACTACTGTATCACCTCAAGGTGTACATGCACGCCAACATATTTTCAAGATTATCCAATAGAAGTTCATGTTTTAAAAAAATGAATAAGGAGGCAAGCCATGGGAAAAACACAAGGTCAACCAGAAACAAACGCTATGGATGTTCAAAGGAAAGGTTTTTTTCTAAAATCATTAGACAGAATTGAAAAGCTTGGGAACAAACTTCCTGATATCACGACACTCTTTATTATTATTACAATCATAATTTTAATTGCTTCGTGGTTTTTCAACTTAATTGGGTGGAAGGCGATCAACCCAACAAATAATGAAACAATTGCAGTTACCAATTTATTAAATGGAGATGGCATGGTCAGGATATTGACCGAAGCTGTCTCGAACTTTATGAACTTCCCACCTCTAGGAATGGTATTAGTGGCAATGCTTGGGGTTGGATTAGCAGAATCTACTGGAATGATTTCAGCAGTGATGAGAAAAACGGTACTTAGTGCCCCGCAATTTCTCATTTTGCCAATCATTGCACTTGTAGGGATTGTAGGAAATGCAGCCGCAGATGCAGCGTTTGTCGTGCTTCCTCCTATTGCAGCCATGCTATTTCTGGCCATTGGTAAAAATCCAATTGCTGGACTAGCTGCAGGCTATGCATCAGTCGCAACAGGGTTTAGTGCTAACTTAATTCTCAATGTGTTGGATGTTGCTGTAGCAGGTTTCACTCAATCTGCTGCTGTTATTGCAGATCCGAATTTTGTTGCATCTCCAGCGATGAACTATTATTTTACAATCGTTTCTACGTTTGTATTAATTCCAGTCGTCGTCTTTGTTAACAACAAACTTGTTGAGCCAAGACTTGGAGCATATGTAGGAGATTATAAAGGTGAATCATCCGAATTAACGATTGAGGAAAAACGTGGTTTAAAATGGGCAGGTTGGGCGTTTCTTGCGTTTGTTATTGTACTCGTTGCAGTTACGTTACCAGAAAATTCATTTATGCGCGATTCAGAGACGGGCTCTATTACATCAGGACCGTTCATGAAGGCAATTATTCCTATTATTCTATTGACATTCTTTATTCCTGCACTTGCATACGGCTTTGGTGCAAAAGTTCTCAAAAACGATAAAGATATCGCTGATCATTTATCAAAAACACTTGCTGGTTTATCGTACTATATCTTGCTATCGTTCATTGCAGCGCAAATGATTGCTTATTTCTCATGGAGCAATCTTGGTCCAGTCATTGCCATCAATGGCGCTGAATGGTTGCAAAACATAGGTTTTGAAGGATTACCATTATTAATTATTTTCATCATCTTCTGTGCAACCATTAATCTACTTATTGCTAGTGCAACAGCTAAATGGGCAATGCTTGCACCTGTATTTGTGCCGATGTTTATGTACTTAGGGTACAACCCAGCCGTTACGCAAATGGCTTACAGAATTGGTGATTCTATAACAAACACGATAACACCGATGCTCGCCTACTTTGCCATTTTACTAATGGTTGCGCAAAAATACGATAAGAATATGAAGATTGGAACCCTCATTTCCATTCTCATTCCATATACAATCATGTTCGGAATTGTTTGGATCATCTTCTTTGCTATATGGTATTTACTCGGACTTCCGTTGGGGCCAGGCTACGGCGTTCATTTATAAAAAAAGTTCCCCAATCTCCTTGGAGAAATTGGGGAATTCTAACTCAAACAATTTTTAATTCCAATCGCATAGCGCCTTTACCTTTACTTTTGGTTTTCTCTAAAACTACTTGACCAATTTCTCTCGTTTCTCTTACATGCGTTCCACCACAGGCTTGTTCATCTATATTGCCGATTGAAACGAGTCGAATTTCTTTTACGTGACTTGGCACAAGGTTCACCACAGTTTTTATATAGTCAGAAATATTGGCAGCTTCATCTCTAGGTAAAATTCTTGCCTGAATAGGATGGTTTTTATTTATTTCAACATTCGCTTCTTGAATCGTCTCATTCAATTCTGCCGGATCTAGCTCAATGATATTCGTCAAATCAATCCGAGCTTTGTCTGCATAAATTTGATTTCCCGTTGCAAGCGACCCATATTTCCGATTAAATATTGCTCCTATGATATGGAGCATAGAATGATGTCTCATGAAAGCATAGCGGCGTTCCCAATCAATTTCAACATTGACTGGTCCGTATAATAACTGATCGGCGGACTCGACATAGTGATAAATCTGTCCATTTTCCTTTTTGACTTTCGTCACTTTCACGGCGTGATTACCTTGTTGGATCACGCCTAAATCGTGTTCTTGCCCACCACCAGTTGGGTAAAACACCGTCTGATTTAGAACTACTTTTCCTTCCTGAATATCCGTAATTTCCGCTTTGCATTGTGTTAAATAACTATCTTCTAAAAATAATTCGTGCGTCACTTTTACACTCCCTTTCTTCAGAAAATATCTCCCTTATGAAACATTAGGGAAAAGTGCGCTAATTCCTTCAAAAAAATTTTTTGATTTTAAAAAAGTTATTAATTTCTAGCTATTAGAATAAACATCTCTTAAGGAGGAATGACATGTCAATTAAAGAAAAAGTGATGGAATTAGGTCTTTCGTGGCCAGAACTGGCACCAAAAGCAATGGCCAATTATACACCCGTCAGAAGAAGCGGGAATCTATTATATGTTTCAGGTTCAGGAGCCTTTAAAGATGGCAGACCTATTTATATTGGAAAAGTTGGAAAAGAAGTATCCCCCGAAGAAGCCTATGAAGCTTCAAAACTGGCAGCGGTTAATTTATTAAGCATGATTGAAGCAGAGATTGGAAGTCTTGAACACATTAAGATTGTGAAACTATTAGGATTTGTAAATAGTGCAGAAGACTTTTTTGATCAACCCCAAGTAATTAATGGAGCATCGGACCTTCTCGTTGCCCTTCTCGGAGAAAAAGGAAAACACGCCCGTTCAGCAATCGGGACAAGCATCTTACCGTTTAACATCCCAGTTGAAATTGAAATGATTGCAGAAATAGAAGATTAATAATCTAGGAGGAAATCAAATTGTTCGTTACCCTTAACCAAATCTATCAAGCAAAAGCAAATTTAGCAGGTGTGATTATCCCTACCCCTCTACATGTCTCTCGTACATTTTCTGAGTTAACTGGTAGTGAAATCTATTTAAAAACTGAAAACTTACAAAAAACAGGGTCTTTTAAAATTAGAGGTGCCTATAATAAAATCTCAAATTTAACAGATACCGAAAAAGCAAATGGGGTTGTGGCATTTTCTGCAGGAAACCATGGAGCAGGTACAGCTTATGCAGCTCAACAACTAGGTGTCAGCGCCACTGTTGTGATGCCAACGAACCCAGTGTTAAACAAAAAGAATGCGATTATATCATATGGTGCTACTGCATTAGAGCACGGTACTACTTCGATTGAAATGCATCAAAAGGCAATGGAACTAGTTCAATCAGAAGGTCGAACGATGATTCATCCATTTGATGACCCATATGTTATTGCCGGACAAGGAACGATTGGCGTTGAAATTCTTGATGAATTGCCAGAAGCAGATGTTGTCATTGTCCCTGTCAGCGGCGGCGGGCTCATTGCAGGTATAGCAGCGGCCTTAAAAGAAATGAAACCAACCATCAAAGTAATTGGCATTAACACTGAAGGTGCAACAGCGATGTATACCGCACTTCAAAATGGTCAACCGACAACCGTCGAAAAGGTAGAAACGATTGCAGATGGTTTAATGGCAGCGTGCGTCGGAGACTTAACATTCGCGCATACTCAACACTACGTGGATGATTTAGTTCTAGTAAAAGAAAAAGATATTGCAAACACAGTCGCTCTTCTCGCTGAACGAGCAAAGATTGTTGCAGAACCTTCTGGTGCGGCAGCCCTTGCTGGGGTACTAAGTGGTCAATTAAATATAAAAGGGAAAAAGGTCGTTGTCTTAGTAAGTGGCGGTAATGTTAGTTTTGCACTCTACCATCAATTGATTAAAGAATACACTGAACGTAATTACTAAGGGGGTTGGTGATCATATGGATTATAAAATAACAAATGTCAGAATTATTACATGTAATAATGACGAAGTAATCGAAAACGGTGAAGTGCTGTTAAACGAGGGAAAAATTATTGAAGTAGGTCCTTCTGTACAAACTCAAAGTATTGATACTGTAGAAATTGATGGTACTGGTATGACTGTTTTACCAGGACTAATGGATTCTCATGTCCATTTAGGCATGGATTGTTCGCCAGACCCATTCGCCAAGATGAAGGAAGATAGTGCAGCTGACATTGCCTTCTTAGCAGTACAACAAGGCTATGACTTTTTAAAAGCTGGCGTAACATCTGTTCGTAATCTCGGAACTCGCTATAACGTCGATATCACCTATCGTGATGCTGTGAAATCAGGCATCATTAAGGGACCTCGTGTTTTTGCCGCGGGACGTCCTATTGTCATGACAGGTGGGCACGGACATGTGATGGCAATTGAAGCAGATGGTTGTGATGAAGTGAGAAAAGCAGCTCGCGACCAAATTAAAAAAGGCGCAGACCTTCTAAAAGTAATGGCTACGGGTGGCGTTCTTACAGAAGGAAATGATCCTGGTGCCGTTCAACTGTCAGAGGAAGAAATTCGATGTGTGTGCCAAGAAGCTGAACATGCTTCCAAAACGACCGCTGCCCACACAATTGGTCGAGAAGGCATCAAGAACGCTATTCGTGCAGGTGTTACAACCATTGAGCATGCTTATTTACTTGATGAGGAAGCTGTTGAACTAATGCTTAAACACGGCACTTACTTGGTCCCTACCCTTATGGCTCCTAGGTTAATATTAGATAAAACAGGTGTTGTGCCTGACTATATGATTGAAGATATTAAGAAAATTATTGAAGAGCATAAACAAAGCTTCCAAATGGCACACCAAGCGGGAGTCCCGATTGCAACAGGAACGGATTCTGGCACTCCTTACAATTATCCTGGCCTGATTGTTGGAGAATTAGAGTTAATGGTCGCCTATGGAATGAGCCAACTAGAAGCCATTCAATCCTCTACGATTGTTGCAGCAAAAGCTGTTCGTAGCGATCATTTAATCGGTTCCATTGAACCTGGTAAAGCAGCCGACCTTATTGTGGTAGAAGGAAACCCACTGAACGACATTAGCACTTTAAGAAACGTTAACTATGTGTTTGCGGATGGAGAACTTGTTCACAAAAAAAATAATTTAAACTTATTGCAGAGGGTTTAATATGGAATACGAAATCCTGAAAACTGATTTCCATCCTATATTAAAGAGTTACATTCCTGTTGTCGAAGGCATTGCTAGAACTTTTGGTGATTTTTGTGAAGTCGTTCTCCATGACTTAACAGATGTCTCTTCTTCTGTGGTTGCGATTTTCAATGGTAAAGTGACGTCAAGGGGACCCGGCTCCCCTGTCACAAACCTAGCCCTCGAAATTATTCGTAAAGGAAAACAAGGAGAAGATTTGTGGGTCAACTATCTCAACACATCCGTTAGTCAGAAAAAAATTAAATCCAGTTCGATGATTATCCGAGATGAAAACAATGAAGTAATCGGCTGCTTATGTATTAATTTAGACTTAACCTATTTAGATATGAGTAAATCCATTATTGATGGAATTATGTCAACCACATCATCTCAAGAAGATGAACCACAAGAGAATTTCCCTCACACCATCAGCGATTTAGAAGAACACATCATCAATGAAGGGATTGTGAAAATCGGCAAGCCTATTCATCTAATGCTAAAAGAAGAACGGGAGGAGTTCATCTATTACCTCGACGAAAAAGGGTTATTTCTAATCAAAGGCGCAGTACAAAGAATTGCCAATATGTTAGATATCTCCAAATATACGCTCTACAATTATTTAGATAAAGCGAATGTAAAGGAACGGAGGTAAAGAAATGATCAAACAATTTCCTATTAACAAAGTTCGTTCACAGTTTCCCGCCCTGTCCAAGAAAGTCAATGACAAGTCTGTTGTCTATTTTGATGGACCAGGTGGTACCCAAATGGCAGAAGCATCCATCAATGAAATGTTAACTTATATTAATAACGGAATGGCCAATCTTCATGGAGCGTTTCACACGAGCCTCGAGACCGAGGAAATGCTTGAGGATACACGGAAGACAATTTCAGCTTTTCTAGGATGTTTACCAGAAGAGATTGCATTCGGTCCAAATATGACAACTCTTGCTTTTTCCATCGCAAGGTCGATAGCACCATTCATTACTGAAGGAGATGAAATCGTTGTTACCGAACTCGATCACCGGGCAAATGTTGACCCTTGGCTCACTCTCGCCCGTGACAAAGGTGCAGTAGTCAAGTTCATTAAAGTACATCAAGACAATTATACATTGGAACTCGATGAGCTTGAGAACATTATTACTGAAAAAACAAAACTGGTGGCAGTCGGTTATTCTTCAAATGTAACGGGAACGGTGAATGATATTCAAACAATCGGGAACCGCGCAAAAGAAGTAGGAGCTTTTATGATCGTGGATGCTGTCCATGCAGCTCCTCACATCCCACTAGATTTTAAAAACATGAACATCGATATTTTACTCTGTTCAGCTTATAAATTTTTTGGACCTCACGTCGGAATGGCAGTCATTCAGCGTGCTTTGTTTGAGCGACTTTCCGTGTATAAGCTTGACCCTGCACCTGAAGATATTCCTTATAAATTAGAAACTGGGACACAAAATCATGAAGGAATTGCTGGAATTCTTGGTGCATTACGTTTCATTAGTGAACTTGGTGAAGGTAGTACCATTCGCGAAAGGCTAGTATCAGGCATTCAAACAATTGATGAATACGAAACTCAACTCGGAGATTTACTGGAATCCTTTCTAAAATCAAAACCATACATTAAGCTTTATCGACCAGTTGGACAAGTGCGAAAAACCCCTACCTTTGCCTTTACGATTGATGGTCACCATTCACGAGATGTGACAAAATGGTTTGCTGATCATCACCAAATTTACATTTCAGACGGAGACTTTTATGCCTCTACCTTGGCAACAAAACTCAGGATTCACAAAAATGGTGGCTGGATCCGTATTGGACTCACTCCATATAACACGTTGGAAGAAATTGAAAGGTTCAAAGAGGCTCTAGCGCAATTTGAAACAATAGTAAGGTTATAGAACGATCAAACAATCCGGAGTTATATTACATTCCTTAGTGTTTTTTGGAACAGAATGATTAAAACCCCCAAAAAAAGGGGGTTTTTCTTGGCTCATGATACTAAATTTTACATTAAAACTTAAACCCTACATGATTTGATTGTAATTCGGAATTCCAAGTACGGTTTTTATTATTTTTGTTGTCTGATTGTAATTGTGTACATAATGCATCTATATCGACTTTTCGTTCGTAATGCCATTGAAGAGCTACGGACGTATAAAGTTCGTTCAATTGTGCAAAGGAAAATCCTTTTGTTTCTTTCACAAGTTTTGAAATATCTTCAAGTGATATGAACTGATCCAATTGTTTTTTTAGTAAATACTGCTGGCGCAATTCTTCTGTCGGAAGTTTAATTTCGTAAGCTCTGTCAAACCGTCCCGCACGATTAATAAGCGCCGGGTCAATTTTCTCAGGATAATTAGTCGTTCCAATTAGAAAAACGCCTTCTTTTGAAGTTGCTCCATCAAGTGTGTTTAAGAAGACAGAACGCACCTCTTCAGGCATGGAGTCTATATCTTCTATGACTAGTACCATCGGAGCCATCTTTGCGACAGTTGAAAAGACTTCATGTATCGAATAACTCGAAGTATATTCTGTAATTTGCCAATAAGCAACAGGAGCCGAAATACTATTAGCAATCGACTTTACAAGCGTTGTTTTACCATTTCCGGGATTCCCGTATAATAAAATCCCTCTTTTATATGGAATATTATAAGTTTTGAAGAAACTTCCACTTTCAGAGAAAAATTCATCAATTGAACGGTAAATTTCTTTTTTCATGTTTTCTTCTAAAAACACTTCATCCCTAGTTACCAATGTAGTAATCTTTTCTTTCTTACGATCAACCCCATCATCAGTATCGGTAAATACAGTAACGTGATTTCGAATATACTCTCTTTTACGTTCTAGAATATAATCTAAGAATGCAACTATGCACTCATCATCCTTCGCTAGAATGAAATCATGGGTTAAATCGTTGTGGCTTTGAAATACATCCGCCTGTGTTAAAGCAACCTGATAATTAGGATAATAATAAAGGGCATTATTTAATCTAGGCTTAATAATAAACTCCAACTTTTCTTCCGTATGAGTAGACGAAATAGTAGCTGTTTCGATACCATCGTAAATGTATGATAATAATCTTACTTCTTCTTTGTTATTCTCAAGGTCTTCTTCTAACACTTCCCAAATTTCATTGGTCGTTTCACCATCGGAATACATCTTAAATTCAAACCCAAACTCCTGGTTTAATAAATCTTTAATACTACGAATCACATAACCGTATTCATAGTAGTTTGGAATTGTATGCTGATCAATATCCTTATGCTTAATAATATAATGTTCTTTTCTCATCTATATTCCTACCTACTTCTATTGAATGTTTTCATTGCCTTTATTTTACTAGATATAAGTTTCTTTCGTATAGGTGTAATAATATCCATGTTGAGTCATTTATACAGAACAATAGCACTAGAAGTTACGTAATGTTGCGCGGGTAACCCGTTTCACGACAAACCAAGTCATACACCTAAACATAAACTATATCTCATCATAACATGAGCTTGAGATAGAATGTTGGATGAATTTCCCAAGGAGGAATCTTGTTTATGTATTATTACCATCAGTTTCCTTATCATAATGAAGTAAATCGTCCGGCTCGTGTTACCGCTTTTAACCCTAATTTGACGGGTCATCATCAATCAGAACATCCATATCAATGGGCACCAAGAAATACTAATTACAGCAACCCAGCAATGAATCAACAGTTGTATCATCACAACTATTACGCACAGAGACAACCTAATCAGCAACCGCCAACAAACCCTACCCAGCAACAAAATCCTAATGAATACCAATATCCACCAGCAGATCCTAGTCGTTTAAATCAATCTGCAACAGAATCTCAACAACTAATGAAAGATGCAAGTAAAGTGTTAGATAGATTGGCCACATCTAGAGACTTTGGTTCAAAATTAATGAATTCTGCCCAACGTTCCGATCAGGCAGAAGTAAATCGTTTAATTGATTCAATTGGAGTTGAATCTAAGGTGAAAATATCTTATAACCCGGATGGCCTTAGATTAGAATTCCAATCAAAAGTAACAAATGTCGACTGTTGCAAACTTGATATTTCATTACGTTGGCAGTAAAAGTTGCATGTTGAGTCACTATTAACTACTTTTCAACTTCTATCTCACTTTCTTAAGAAAAATGGTCATTGCCATTTTAGGAAGTAATGAGTTATATGAAGGAAGCGTTAATCCCTCTAGAATTAACGCTTACACTACTAAGTATAGCTAGTTGACTTTATATTTTTGTCGATAAGAAAAAGATCGATGCGCTGTAGATTTCAGCTGGTATAGTAGTTGCTAGCCCATTCACCCTTAATAAATTTAATCGTAGTCTAGTAGAAATACTATCCCAATGAAAGCGAGCAAGATGGCTTTGTTCAGTTGAATATTCCGATAAATAGTTGTCTTCATCATAATCTTCATTCAAATTTGGATTAACATAATCTTCCTCTAAAAATGCGAACTGAGGATTTAAAATGGCCAAAATGACACTCCTTTGCATTTTTGTGTACCCTTTAAAATCATGTAGAAAAAGCTCTACACAATAACAATTAATCCATATTATTCTACACGTTGTAATTACATGATTCGAATTTCGAAACATTATATAGAAACAAGTTCAAGTATATACACTAGTAGGCACCAATGTTAACTTTAACGGAAATGTTCGTCTCGTTTGAACAACTGAGGAGAACTATCTGTTACCTTTTATTTAAGTTTTTATCCTAGTTCGGTCTTTGAGCGTTCCTCTCTCTTCCCTTTCATCAAAAATTCCATCCCATTCGGACACAGAGCAACCCTCTCTATTTCTTTAACAACACTTCGCTTAAACCATAACTCGAAAGCCATCCCCCCCAACCTCACAAAAAAACCACCCGAAATTATTGGGTGGCTTCAATGTAAACATGATTTAACTAATCTATTAGTATTTAAATTTAGCAATTAGAGTACGCAATTCTTCAGCCATTTCTGTTAAGGATTGTGCTGAAGCTGAAATTTCTTCCATTGCGGCTAGTTGCTGTTGTGAGGAAGCGGCGACTTGTTCAGAAATGGCAGCATTCTCCTGCGCTAGAATCGCCTGTTCACTTACGACAGAAGTCGTTTCACGAATCGAATCAGATACTTTTTTCGTTGTAGATGATACTTCAAACATTTGTGGTGTCACGTTGTTCATACTTTCAAGGATTTGATAGAACTTCTTAACTGCCTCATTTGAAACTTCTACCCCCTCTTCAACACCTTTTGTGACTAGAGTCATCATTTTATTCGTACTTTCAGTATCAGACTGAATCGCATTAATAATTTCGGAGATATCTTTTGCAGATTCACGGGATTGTTCTGCTAATTTTTTCACCTCATTCGCCACTACGGCAAATCCTTTACCATGTTCGCCTGCTCTTGCAGCTTCAATAGAGGCGTTCAATGAAAGTAGGTTTGTCTGTTCAGCAATACCTGTAATAATCTTTAAGATGGAATCAATTTGTTTTGAACGTTCGGTTAGTGACTCAATGATTCTATTAGATTCCGATACTAAGTCTTGAATCGTTTGCATTTTATTCATAATATTACCAACAGACTCACTACCTTCTTCTGCATGTTTCGTTGCATCAGTTGCTAGGTCTGTTACTTTCGATGAACTTTCTGCAATATGCGATGCACCTTCTGAAATTTCGGCTAAGGATTGTACACTTGCTTCAGCGCCATCTTTTTGTCTCTCTGTACTTGCAGAAACTTGTTGAATTGATGTTGATACTTCTTCCGTCGCAGCACTCGTTTCTTGAGAACTAGCGGATAACTGTTCAGCCGATGCAGCTACTTGTTCTGCATTCTCTTCGATACTACGTAAAAGTTTTGTTAAATTATCTCGCATTGTTATGAAGGCCTGACCTAATTCACCAATCTCATCAGTTGATTTAACTTCTATCGTTTCTGTCAGATCACCATTACTAATCGTCATTGCTTTGTCTTTTAGACTTTTCAATGGAGCAATAATTGAACGAATAATGAAAAGCACGATAACAGCACCCACAATGAATGCTATTACTAATACAATAATCGTCATATTTAATATAGGAGATGCAGCCGTACTAATTTCTTCCGAATATACATTCCCGGCAACTTTCCATCCCGTTACCTCGTTTGTTGAGTACCCCATTACTTTCGGTTTACCATCTAACTCATATTCAAATGTCCCATTAGTATCTTTGTATAAATTCTGATAAAACGGCTCAGTCGCTTTCGAACCCGGTTCGTTCTCAGGATGCGAAATATATTTCCCATGTTGGTCAAGAATTAATGCATAACCTTCATCACCAATATTTATGTGTTCACTTAGTTCTTGAAGATGGCCCATCTTCAAGTCAATTCCAATTACACCTGTTCCATCACTTGTGCTGTGGGAGATTGCAACAGTCACTTCATTAGTAGTAACGGAAACATATGGCTCAGAAATAATAGATTCGTCTTTTTTAGCCATCGCTTCCTTATACCATTCTCTTTGTCGGGCATCAAAATCCGCACCAAGCTCAGCATCTGGATAGATAATAAGAGAACCATCAGGCCGAGTAACATAGATTGCGTCCACCTCTGGATGAAGTTCCACATATTGTTTGAAAATCTCTTCTACTCTCGCTATGTTTTGGTCTTGTAAATCCGTTGATGTAAGCATACTTGCCAACTTATCTGCATCATTCAGTTTAGGTAGAATGGCATTATCAATTGAAAGATTCAATATATTAACATTTTCTTCAATTGAAAATAAAAGTTCCTGTTCGATTGCTTTTTGCGCAGCAAAGTATGAACTGGCACCAATTACAATCGAAGGGATCATTAAAACCAAAGCAAACGCAAGAATTAATTTTGGTCTAAGGTTTTTTAAATTGAACCATTTTGTTTTTCTCATGCATATTCCTTTCTAGTGTATTTCTTTTTCCAATATCTCAAAATATTAAGCATATTCTACTCTTTATAATAATATTATCTATATTTATTTTAAAACGAACAATTTATGGTAATTTACTATTCGCGCAAATAATATATTTTACGATTTTTAATGTCAAATAAAAGAGAAATTACAAATGAGTAAATAATTCAATTATATTCATCAGTAATTTGGGAAAATTAATCTTATTATTTCATTTATCCGCACGAGTAAAAATCTATGTTAACTAACCAAAGTAAAATATTAGCGCTTTTCAACTTAGGCAAATGGGGGAAATATGGTTAGAAATTTATTTAATAGTACTTTATATAATCCGATCTACTTTCGTTATGGGTTTTTTATCATATTAATTGTTAGTGTCCTCGTTAACTGCTTCACGCTTCATAGTGATAGCCAATTTTATATATTTTACATTTTATCTGTCATTTTCCTTGGAATCGGTTTTTATAACAAACCTTTTTGGTTCCTATTATTATTTACTGTCATTGTCGTAATATTTAGGCATTATCTAATACCTGAACCAGAGAACCACATTGGCAGCTTTCTAGTCCTTTTGTGTACTTACCTTCTTATTACACTCATTTCATCTGGATTAATGAAAAATGTACAAAAGGTAAAAGAGGATAATTTGGAGTTAACGACAGCACTTGCGAATGCCCTGGATTCAAGAGATCGTTACACGATGCATCATTCTGAAAATGTTGCAAAATACGCAGTTCAAATCGCTAAGAAGCTGAATATTTCTAAATCGAATTGCGAGATTATTCATAAAGGGGCATTACTTCACGATATTGGGAAAATTGGAATCCCTGAACATATTCTATTAAAATCAGGGAAGTTAACAGAGGATGAATATGAAATCATCAAAACACACCCAACACTTGGGTATAACATGATAAAACACATTGAGAGATTCCATACAAATGGGGTTTTAGATATTGTTTTATACCATCATGAAAGATACGATGGTAAAGGTTATCCTTCGGGGCTTAAAGGAGATCAAATCCCCTTATTTGCACGAATTGTTGCAATAGCCGATACCTTCGATGCCATGACGACAAAACGTATATATAGAGATGAACTTGAATTAAAATATGTACTCAATGAGATACGTAAAAATAAGGGGACACAATTTGACCCTGAAATTGTGGATGTTTTTTTAAGTTTATTTGAGAAAGATTAGAATAGACAATCCGTTTCTTAGGAAGGTATTGAACGAAGGATCTTTGAAACCTTTCATAAATTAAATTTCACAAAGTAAAAACACAACGAAAGAGCGTTGACCAATTTATAAAATCAACGCTCACATTAATCTATTACGTCATTCACCTTTAAAACTCTCATATTAATAAAAAGTAATCATTTGTTTAATGTTAGTTTTTAGCTTGCAATGACCCGTTGCTTACGGAGTCGAAAGTAGGTTGAATTGTCGTAGGAAGACTAGGACTTTCAAGCGTACTATGGTATGCCGGTTCTTGGTGGAAACTTATATCTAATCCCATTTCCTCTTCTTCACGAGTAACTCGTAACGGCATAAATAGACTAATCACTTTTAGGATGACAAATGTTCCAACTGTACCAAGCGCAAGTGCTGTCAATACCCCTATCAATTGATGAAGTACAAGCTCTGGATTGCCGTACAATAATCCATCCTTACCAGCTGAATTCACCGATGTTGTTGCGAAAATACCTGTCGCAATCGCACCCCAAATCCCCGCTAAACCATGGACTCCGAAAGCATCAAGTGTATCGTCATATTTAAACTTCTCTTTTATGAAGTGAATACCAAAATAACTTACAGGTGCTGCAATAAATCCAATAATCAACGCTGACCCAACCGTTACAAAGCCTGCAGCTGGAGTCACACCGACTAAACCTGCAATTGCACCTGTTGCAGTCCCAACTAATGTTGGGCGTTTGCGCACTACCCATTCAATAATTAACCAAGCAATCCCTCCAGCTGCAGCAGCAATTTGTGTGTTAGCAAAGGCTAATGCTGTCACACCATTTGCTCCTAGCGCACTACCTGCATTAAATCCAAACCAACCAAACCATAATGAGGCTGCTCCAATTAAAAATAGAACGATATTATGTGGCATCTGTGATTTCCGTAAGTGCTCAAATCGTGGGCCGATTACGACCGCAGCTGTTAAGGCACTTACACCAGATAAAATATGAACCACTGTGCCACCAGCAAAATCTAATTCACCTAACTGTGCTAACCAACCACCACCCCATACCCAATGCGCCATTGGAGAATAAATAAAAGTAATCCACGCTACACAAAATACCATCCATGCTGGGAATGAAATTCTTCCCGCAATCCCACCTGAGATAATGGCAACTGTGATTGCAGCAAAAGCACCCTGGAAAGTGGCAAAAATATAATGAGGAATTGTATACGATCCAAAAGCAGCTTCCGGACCCACATTATTAAATCCTAAATAGTCTAACGCTCCAATAAAGCCATTTACATCCGGACCGAATGCAAGTGTGTAGCCCCATAATACCCAGACAATTGTCACAATCAGCAAGCTTACAAAACTATGCATCATTGTTGAAATTACATTTCGGTCGTTCACTAGTCCTCCATAAAATAACGCTAAGCCAGGTACATGCATAAAAATAACAATTGCAGTTGCGACAAACATCCATGTTGTGTCACCAGTATCGATTTGCACAGCTTCTGTGTTGGCAAAGGCACTCGTTGGTAATACGCAAAGTAATAAAACCATAAACAATATAAAATTAAACTTCTTCTTCATAAACAACTCACTCCTTAAAATTTAATGATGGTGATGTTCGTTTACTAAGCTGTTAATTTCTTTTGGATCCGTTGAAACAGGTGAAGGGTTTATGGAGTCTTGTTCCACCATAGCTGCGACACTTATACTTGAAAAAGTTAAAAAAAGCATTAAGAAAAGTGGAGCTACTATCACTTTCGATGATTTAATAGTCTTTTGATGTTCTGCGTGCATCATATAAAGCAAGATCGTCATAACTAGCGAATACATTACATTCATCGCAATAATCATGAATGTTTGTTCTGTTGGAGCTAACATCTCACCAAGCATAGCCCCCATCATGGCACCCATAAAACTTGAGGCAAGAGCCTCTATAATTCCTGTAATATTAAAAATTCGTCCCGTGAAGATAGCAATGATTGCACTAACGAATATGGCTAGTAACGTAGAAAACGCTAACTCACCTTGTAACTGAATTCCTATAAATAAACCAATTGCTGTTCCGCTGATCATTCCGATTGACATTGCGATACATTTACTAAACACCGCACTTATGTAACGCACATTTTTTGCACCTTTTATACAAAAAACCATTGTATAAAAAGCGACGATCACGTAACTAATAAGAAGTAACATATGAAACACTCCTTTTTAAGAAGTAGGAGCCAGCACGATGGATGACTCCTTTTCCTTAAGACTGGCACAAGGAACCTCTCCCCATATCCCTAATGACAACGATCTTTTGATGTCATAGAACAAGTTGTATTTTTCGCTATTGGTCTTGGTAAATCTAATGCTGGATTTCGATCAAAGAATCCGTTCGGTTTTAGCTGAAAACTTTGATAAGCAGTTGGCATGACTGGCCAATCTTCTGTACGCGTAATATGGTGATGACCCATTGTGTACCATACAACGATGTCAGTATTTTCAATTGGTCGGTCGGCTTTCACATAATGCTCTAAACTATCGCCACCTTTTGATTGGTTCGGGTAACGACCTGATGCAAACATTTGACTAGAATCATACTGCGTTACATATAAATGATTTTTAATGTAGCCAGCACGTTGTATTACTGTTGCTTCATCTGTTGCGAATGGATGACAGTTTTCACCAGTAACAAGTTTGTAGCCAACAGGTTGCCCAACGAAGTTTTTCGAATTTGGGTTAATAATTTTCCAAGTTGTTTGTTTGACAATATCGATATTACTGATTGCCTCACTTTCTGTCTTGAATGTCTTTGCAATTGTATAGAATCCATTGTTATTTGGATTATCTGGACCTGGTTGTTCAGCCACTGTGAATGACTCAACTAGTGAATTATTTACCCCATCGATCATTGGATTGATACGGAAGTTAAAGAAATGTTGGTGATATGGTGCATTGACCTGTGGCGCAACTTCAGTTCCATATTTCGGTTTTTCACCTACATCTAGAGCTCCTACATTTAACACACCTGTTAGTTTCACTTCACATTCAATTGTTCCATCCTGGTAGAACGACCAGAAAAATCCATAATCGTAGTTCGCAACCGTAGCAAAAAATGAAAGTACTAAGCGACGTGATCGACGTACTTCCACTTGATTTGTGCGCCAATCAGTATGTTTCCACGCAATGCCATAATCTTCTTCGTGTAAGCATACTGCGTTTTTAATTGTAAATGGTTCACCTTTACTGTTAGACATAACTGCATCAAAGTACTGAATATGCCCTACGCAGTCACACCCTAATTCTAAAGAATTAGCTAATTGACCAATTCCATATTCCCCTGCATCGAATGCGTTTTGCCAATTGTGTGCAGGATTTGTATCTCCGTAAGGTACTACCATTTCAGATAATGCTGCACGGTAAAGAATGGGACGTTCTTTTTCTTTATCTTCATAACTAACCGTATGGATTACTAGCCCTTCACGAGGTGTAAACCCAAAACGTATTTTCCATTTTTGCCATTCAATACAGTGTCCATTTACTGTAAAACTTGGACCTTCAGGTTGAATGATTTCTAAAGGTTTCACATCTTCTCGAAAACTTATTTCATACTCCGTTGCTTCTTCCGGTATATAGGCACCTTGTGTTGGAGGAATCGGTTTAACACCATAATCTTCTAAACGAACAAGCTCCATTTTGTTTACATCTACCACAGCTATTAAACCTGTAATTGGATAGCAATACCCATTTTCTTTTGGAGCTGGACGCACCCATGCAATCGCACGAACAATACGTTTCCCTTCATCTTCAGGAATGTCATAATATCCAGCTGACCATGGATCAATCATCACTAAACTCGGATCGGTAATACCACGTTTTAACAATGCTGCTTGATAGTCCGGGTGTTTTTTTAGGAATTCCTCGACTTCTTCAAACTCATCAAGCATAAAACCTGGTCGCACATCTGGAATCAATTCCCAAGAAACGATCTTTTGATCCAATATGGATACAACTGCTTCATATGTTTCGTTTGTTGTTGTATCAAGGAGGATAATAAAGGCTTCACGGCCAAAAGAAGTACCTTCTACAAAATTAAGAACAACATCTTTTGGTGGTTCATTTAATAACACTTGTGCAAAACGAAATTTCTCATGGAGCTTCTTCTCTTTCTTTACTACTTCTACAGCCAAAGTAATTTCATCAGCTGACAATGGTTCAAGCGGATGGATTACCTTTTGCGTTTGAATTTTCATAATCATTCCTCCTACATCGTTATTTTTCCTTACGATTAATAAGGGTTATAATCACAATTTAAGAGATTCATAAATAATTTTATTGTAAAAAAAGAAACTGTGTAATATTTATTTCCGATTCTATGTAATGTTATCTAACAAACTAATTTATTTTTCCTATAATTTAATTATAATTTACAGCAGATAGTTAAACATTTCAGATTAGGGGGTTAAATATGGTGATTTACTTTCCTTTTCAACCGGAATTAAAACGTAACACATTACATTACACAGAAATTAAGCCTATTACCACACATCAGTCTAACATCGCACTTTACTATCAATTCCACACAAAAAATGAATCAACGACAAATTTGTCATTGATTCCTGATGGTTGCTTTGATTTTTTATTTTGTTGTCATTCGAGTAAAATGAACATTTTTTTATGGACAAGTCCTTTAACTCGAAAAGAGCATCCAGAGCTACTAAATGATTGTACCTATTTTGGTGTAAGATTTTATCCAGAACAAACGGCAATTCAGCTGAATTATCCGTTGAGTGAACTAATTGGACAATTAATTATATTATTTGAAGTCCTAGCAATCCCCTACTCTATCCTCGAAGAAATAACAGCCTGTAACTCTTTCCAACAACGAATAAGAGCGTTCGAAACATTTATCTCTACATTTCAACAAAAGATAACGATTCAAAACGATATGACGAAATTTATAATTCAAAAAATATATGCGTCAAAGGGAATGATAAGCGTAAAAGCATTATCAGATGATATAGGCTATACAGAACAGTACATAAGGAGGAAATTTACGGAAAAATTGGGGTTTTCGCCAAAGCAGTTTTCAAAAATTGTCCAATTTCAACATGTCATCGATGAATTTTTTCTGACTCCGGATTTATCAACACAAGATATTGTTTACGAAAACGGTTTTTATGATCAAGCTCATTTTATTAAAACATTTAAACAAATGACACACTTTACTCCTAAACAGTATCAGCAATATATTTCAAATCATGTCCTATTGAAAACTAATTAACAATAAAATTTTACTTACAGCTATAATTAATAAAAATTGTGTATGAAAAATTAAATCCGTTCTATACTAATAGAGATTTCACTTCAATCCTAATGACTGGGAGGGTTAACCCGATGAGTGCGATTGATCGTTAGCTCAGAAGGACGACAACTGAATAGCTCTTGCACGATTTTCTTAAGCAAAGTTTAAGATTAGCGAAAGCGAGGCTGACGTGTCATGGAGGACGTAAAGTAAGTGAAATTAACCCGGAATTTAATTTCCGGGTTTTTAATTTTATTACTTCTTATTTTTTTCTCAAAAGCTTCAATACATTTTTTGTAAACTCGTCATATGAAGAAACATGTCCCCAACGGTTATACCACTTACGAGTCGTTTCAACTAACCAAAAAGGGACAGGATTGCCATCTATTAAATGATAAAATTGCTCATATCCTTTTTTTAAATGTTCCCACCTAAAATCATTACCTGGCTGTACATACTCAGAGACATCAATTATTTTGGCTCTTCCATTTTGTAGTAATATATTTTTCAAATGGATATCACGTGGATTTAGCCCTTTGCTACGAACATAATCTCTTGCATCCTCTACGTCCTGTACAACCTGTTTAGGAATATGAATGCCTTGCAATATACAGTCAAAGAGCGTAATTCCTTCCTCATAGCTTAAAATGAGGAATTCATCAAATGAGGCAAAACATGTTGAAAAGTAAGGTGAATCCCCTAAAATACGATAGACATTTGCTTCTACACTTACTTTGTCAGTTTTATCTTTCGCATATAACTTAAACGCATAATTTGGGGCTTTAAGATATTGAAAAACTGCTGCGTCAGTTCCTACACCGATACACTTCAGATCTTCCGCGTCACCAATAATGGTTACCGGTTCATTATTTGAATTTGAACATACAGTCATTTTGGAAAGAGAATCAATCGCCGTCTCCCAGTTGCATTCCATCATATCTCTCCCCTCATTTAGAGCTGAGTTTAAAACGATAACGGATTTAGATCCTGAATATTCTAATAATGTATATGGTTATACGTACGAATAATGTCAGCAAAAAATTCATGATCGACCATCGATACTGAATTAAAATATTGTATTACCTTTCCTCTAATTTTATTTTTAGTACACATACAACACTATTTTCTTTTAACATCTCTTCAAATTCTAGTTCATTTTGATAATCATATCCCGACCGAACGGAGTTTCCTTCGGTTTGTCGATAAACAGCGAGTATGTATGTTTGATCATAAACTAGGTCCAATATTTCTTCTCCAATTGCATATTCCCATGTTTCAATTGTATTCGGCGCATATAAGCTTTCAATTATTCTTGGGCTCTTGCTTACGTTAGGTGCAGAAAGAAAAATAGACATTACCCCATTATCAGCATTTAGTAATCCAAAGAGAATATGTCCTTCATCCACCTTGTTTGGACTTTGCCCATAAGATAATGATGAAAGTGGTTCTTCTACTTTTTCTCCATCTTCGTACTTTTCTACCCAAATTGTTACCCGCGTCTTATCCGCTTCATTTAGTTTGAAATCGAAATCATATAATTTTCCAATATTCAAATCTTCAAACGTTTTTACATATTCCGAATCACGATTAACTTGAATCGTAGCAATACTAGAATTAGAGCAACCTGAGATGATAATAAATAAAGAAATAAATAGTAAACTACTAATAAAATAATGTTTTTTCAAAAGACTTCCCCCAGTCTCCTCATCGTATAATTCAACTAATTCTACTAGATTATAAGCATGGCATTATGTTTGTACTGGAGGGGAAATGCCCTCTAAAATGTACGTTCAGGCTCTACTGCTGTTCTTTTTGCTGTAATGATCCCAACAATAAAAAATACCCCAATATACAATGAATACAGTAAATGAGTATGGCTTCAATTCATCAGGAAGAAAGAAATAGAGTAATACTACAGTAAATAAGTATGGCGGCAAAATCATCCAATAACGTTTATTTCTTAAATGTTTAATGATTGTTCTCTCCCCCGTTTATGTTGATTTCTATATAAAAAACTGAATTTGGTAAAATTAAAACTAAACATCCCTAGTTATACATTTATATACCAGCGTATCAGCTAAAATAATGAATCGCAATGACTATAATGATTGATCCAAACATTTAAAAGATATTGTATCCATTTGTACTTACCTATACTTTAATACGTTCTACTCCATAGAAAGTTCCATATTTGACTAACTTTGCAAATAAATTGACATCACAGAAAAATACATGCTCTTTCTTGTTTATTGGGCAGGTATTTTTATCAACTCATATTCTGTAAATGACACGAAAACCATCAAATCGACCATAAATTAAAACGATTTATATTTAGTCATCACAAGCCTTCCCATCTCCATCACGATCTAAATTGTGATCGCCGAAACCAGCAGCAATTGACTCTTTCATGAAACGGGTTGCTTCTCCACTTCTTGAAAAATCACTGCAATCACGATCAACAGAGTAATCGATATCAGGTTTTATCGCTTTTTCCTCTTGTTGCGCTTTCTGTTGCTCTTCCTGTTGTTCTTGCTTTCTTCGAGCTTCTTCTTCTCGTTCTTGTTTAGCCTGTTCCTCTAATTCTTTTTGGCGCAGTTTTTCGCTTTCTGCTTCCTCAGCTTCTCTCTGTTCTTTTTCTAACTGTCTTTGTTTTTCTTTTTCTATCCGATCTTTTTCAAGCTCTTGTTGTTGTTTCTCCAATTCAGCATGTCTCATTTCTCTTTCTTCCTCATACTGTTCATTCATTTCCTCATAATGACTAAAAACACAAGGAACTAAGAACCATAGAAGTAATAGTATGGAGACAATGATAATGATCACACCACGCTGAATCGGCTTTTGTTCTTTCTTCCGTTCTCTAATCCACAAAAAAGTTAAAATAATAATGAGTAAGAGTAACACACTCCACCACGATGAAAATAAGCATCTGATTGTAAATACAATAAAGGATATGATTAGTAGTACTAATATGAAAATTAAAAATCTCTTCAAAAATTTGCCCATCTTCACTACTTCCTTTGTCATTTGAACTATTCTGTTTAGGATGACTTTAAATCTATCCATTATTCTTGACACTTAAGGTTATTTGGCAATTTGGGGATAGTGATGAAAAAAAACTCGTTTTCAGGTTGATTAACTCTACGGAACGTTTGTTGCTAGCAACTGCTCAAACCGATATGATGACCATATAAGTAGGAGGAGAACAAAATGGATAATCGCAAAGTTGGAGAATTGATTTATCATTTACGGAAAGAAAAAGGACTCACCCAGAAACAATTAGCGGATCAAATGAACATTTCTGATCGAACCATTTCAAAATGGGAGCGAGGGATTGGCTGTCCAGATGTCTCGCTATTACCCAACCTATCTAAGCTATTAGGAGTAAATATAGAAAACATTCTGGATGGCGAACTATCGTCGAATGCATTTGTGGGAGGAAATATGAAAAGATCAAATTATTATGTCTGTCAATCATGCCAAAATATTGTATTAGCAACTGGAGATATTACCTTATCTTGCTGTGGGAGAAAGTTAGAAGCATTAGAAGCGAAAAAAGCTACAGAAGAACAAAAGCTTTTAATTACCGAGATTGATAATGAATGGTTTATTTCAAGTGATCATCCGATGACAAAAGACCATTATATCTCGTTCATTGCTTTTGCTACCAGGGACCAAGTGAACGTACTTAAACAATACCCAGAATGGGGGTTACAAACACGCATTCCAAAGCGGAACCATGGAAAACTGTACTGGTATGATACCCAACACGGCTTATATTATCAACTTGTATAAAATCATAATTACTCAAGAATTGTTTTCCCTCGCCTTTTGATTTTTCTTACTTCATAGGGCGAGGATTATTCATTCCTAAATTTACTCTGCACTTGTACAAGGACGTATTTCTTACTCCACATTTGAGTGGTAACAATTAAACGTTCACCATCCTTTTCAAAGAACAGACCAGCACCATCTTTTTCTTTAAAAGCCCATCCGTTTGACTGAATTAGCTGTTTAATATTTTCATCAGCTTTTAAGATACCTTGATTTTCAGTTTTAGTAACATACCAAATCGTACCCTCTTCTTCAGCAATTTCTACAATTTTACGATCCGATTCTTCAAGTTTATCAATTACTTCTTTTGCCGATATATTATCGATTGGAAGCGGAGGATAGTATGATTTATTTATTATAATGAACACTGCAATGAGAACTATTACAATTCCTAGAATAAGTCCGAGCTTTTTCAATTTCATCTCCCCTTTTTTTCACTCCATCTCATTAGCTTTTCTATGCAGATAGAATGCATATTTTACCATGACTATTGGAATTGAAGAAACAGTCATATTTATAAGAATAATGAATATTGCTAAGTCGAATACATTAGTAATGACTGCATAAATAAAACCAATTAGGCCACTAACAGCTAGAATAATATAGGAAGGAAAACGAGGAAAGATAAAACAAATTAATCCACTTATAATCATGAGCACCATTAACAAAACGAGAAAATGTTGCCAAATGAGAAAGTAGAAAACCACTATTTACACTCTCCATTTAATTTATTGTACAAACTTCACCTTAGCTGGGTTTAATGCAATCATATGAGCCATCCAGCAATCAGAGTGTTCTGTTCCCAACTCATGGTTATTTAAGCAAACTTTATTCATGCCACCCGAACCATCACAACCACAACAACCATTTAATCTACTTATATCTGAATGGTAGTTTGAGTTAAGTAAATCATTGGTGTTAATAATGATAGAGCCTTTTAAGCGTTCTAAGTAAGTTCCATCACTAATGATATAAAAACCCTCTGGAACATAATTTTGACCGTCTATACTATTTAACAAAGTTAAGTCTTCTAGCTCTGATATTTGTTTAGAGATTTCTATATGACATGCGTTACAAATTAGTTTCAACTTTTGTCACCCTCCAAATTTAATCATATTACAAGCTAACTAAACTACTTAATATTTCCTCAACTTTCCACACTAGTTGTAGTCCAAATTCTATAAATAATTTTACCTTCCTCAACGATTTGATTTTTATGCACAAGCACCTTTACATTTAAAAAATCTGCCCATTCCGGTATGAATTCAGCTAAACATTCAACCACTTTTTTGTCAGGAGTTGCATAACCAACATGATCACCTCTAACTAGATAATTTGAAATTAAGGATATAGAGAATCTGACCATTCATATACTTCAAAATGAGAATCGAAAATCCTTTCATCTTCTGGATATTGCCCATTTACCCACTCTATTTTCAAGAAATAGCCCCCCATTTACTTTTAGCTAGATTTACTAAGAAGCATTTTTCCTCTTATGAAGAGATACCTTTTCTGAACACAATAGTAGACTAGTAAAATTAAATACAACCGTCACAAACCCTATTAGCATTGAAAAGGCATCGCCTCCTAATGCGAGTTCATCTGCTAAAATTCCAATCATATAATTTAATTGAATGATCACAATTAAACTAATTAATAAATGGAAAAATACAGCGAAGGTATTTAATACTTCATTTCTTAATTTCCTGAAAAGAACGATCCCCATTTGTATAATGGAAATAACAAATAATGTTATAAAAACGGGTCTCAACAATGTAAAACTACCATCAATTGCAAATAATTCGTAAGTATAGATAAAGCAACACACCCTTCTATAGTCGGATTAAATCAAAAAGATGATTAGATTAAACTTAATTCATACTGATAAAATTGAAAATCTCGAATGTACCCATTTTTTTCGTATAATCTTTGAGCAGAATAATTATCAGATGCTGTACTCAAACTAATACTTTTTGCTCCCGTTTCGATAGCAAAATCTTTAGCTTTTTGTAATAGCATTTCTCCTATACCTTGTTTTCTAGCTTCTACATTTACATATAAGTCGTTTAAAATCCAAGCCCTTTTCATAGATATCGATGAAAATGTAGGATACAGCTGCGTAAACCCTACATACTTTTGGTCATCCTTCACAACAAATATGACTGACTCATTTCTTTTGATCCGTTCTTCTATGTACAATCTTGCTCCTTCTAAATCTAAATCTTGCTCATAAAACATCCGATACGAATTAAATAAATTTGATACTCCTTCTAAATCCTCAATTGTAGATTGATATACTTCCATTAACTTTTCTCCTCTGTTTCTCTACTTCACTTGTACAAATTTACATTTCAATCAATCTTCGAACTATACGGATTACACAAACTCATTACGCAAGTTTTATAACGCGACTTATAATTCGCATTTGATTGATACTTCTTATATTTTATAATAAACAATGAGCGCTTTACATATTTTAGCAAATTAATGACCGACTTTATTTAAAAAACAACATGGGAACAAAATCAGACTAATATTAATATGAAGAAAGGTGTTGTTTAAGTTAATTAAACCTGCTATTTTATTGGCTTTGGGGGTAATTTTAAGTTATCCTTGTGCTGATTATATCTTTAATAGTGAACAATTTGACGAATATATGGATTACATGTTGAAAGATTATGAAAATCCTTCTGCAGCAATGGTGGGTTTAGTACCCATATTTATTGTATTTTTTAATTTAGTAGCGAGTGTAACGGTTCATTTATTTGCTATTTTACTATATAAACTATTGAAAAGTTCATTCATTTCCTCTGTTATAAAAAAAATTACGTTGGTAATATGTACTTTGGTATTCTTAGGATTCTGTACGATAACTTTTATTAGTTTAACAAATGTGTATGAAGGTTATTTGATTCCTACTTTGATACCAAAGATTTTTTGGATAGGCTATAGTTTTTATTTATTATTAATCTACTTTAGATCACAATATATATTTTATCTTCCTTAAAAGCATTAAGACTACGTAGTAAAAACAGAGAAACTACGTAGAGGAGTTTCTCTGTTGGAAATAATCAACAATACAATTGCTTTTATCTAATTTTATTTCAATTCCTATTTTTAATTTGGTATAGTTGCTACCTTTAGATCCTTTACGGGGTTCGTTAAACGTGGAAAACCTTCGATATAACACTCTGCAATATCACCATCATGAATCACCACTGCCCCAGGAGTTCCTGTAGAAATGATATCCCCTGGTAAAAGTGTCATGACTTTGGAATGGAAAGATACTAATTCCCACGGCTTAAACGTCATATTCGAAACAACGTTGGAGCGATGTACTTTACCATTAATTAAAGTCGTAACCTTCAGTGCGTTCACATCACTTACTTCGTCTGGTGTGATTAGACATGGACCAAAACTGAAAAATGTATCGAAACTTTTAGATCTCGTTAAGTATCTCGGATTTCTCTGAAGAATATCTTCAGCTGTCATATCAATAATCGTCGTATAACCTGCGATGACATATGGAGCTTCTTCTTCCGTTACATTTTTTACTTTTTTACCAATGATTAAGCCCAGTTCCGCTTCTGCGGTTGTACGTTCAGATTGAACTGGTATTTGGATTTCATCTCCTGGTCCAATAATTGCTGTATCAGGCTTTAAAAAACTAGCTGGTTCTGTATTTGGTGCCATTTCACTTAAATCTGCCGCATGTTCGACATAATTTAATCCGATTCCCCAAATCTTACGTGGATGGCGATAAAGTGGTCCAAATTTGACACTTGAAATTGGTTTAAAATATTCAACTATATCAAGATTGTTCAAAACATTTTCATTAAACCAAGCTGTAAGGTCTTCTAACTGTTCTTCTTGAATCATTTCAAAAATACTTGTTGCCCATTCTGTCTTAAATAGGCGGTTGGCATCTTCAACTAATATTACATTTTCATTGATAACAAACGCTGCAACTTCACGATCTTCCAGTTGGATAGTAGCTAATCTCAAAGAAAACACCCCTTTTGTAAAATAGCAAATTGTTATGGTATAAACATATGGAACTATAATAATCGTAACATACCCAGATTTTGCCGTATACCGAATTTTCTTATTTTTCAAAAATTAGGTTCTTTTCAATACCCAAGTAAAGCTCGCTTAAAATTTATCTACTAGTTTGTAGGGGGAATAACTTAAGCCTAATATAAATCTGTAAAATTGCTTACCAGCCTCTGCGACTACATAAAGTAGTAATATGCGCAAGATGATGTCGCCCGTGCCAAGCATATAGTGCAATATTTTTACCTATTGAAACCTCACCTATTTCTGGATGCATAAATATTCTTTCCATATCAGCAAGACTTAAACTATTTAAAAGTTTCGTCCATCGTATATGTAGTCCCTCGATTAAAGCTAGTGAACTATCAATTGGTAGATCGTAATCAGTAAGCTCCGCCCATAACTCTTCATCATAAGGCTTTACGACAGGCTTTTCTTCTGTAATAGCTAATTTAAAACGAATAAAGGCATTCATATGACTATCCCCAAGGTGATGTACCACTTGGCGAACAGTCCACCCTCCTGAACGGTAGGACGTATTTAGTTGTTCTTCATTCAAATCTTTTACTGCATGACGTAATTGTGCAGGTAAATCTTCAATCTCACTTATCCACTTACTAATTACATCATTATTCATCTCACCATCAAATTGAAATTTCCCAATAGGATATCTTTCGTCCATAATTTGTACCTCCTTCAAAAATGAAATCATTATTCATTAGAAGCGTTATGCAAAAGTATGCATAGTACCTATAATATAGGTGATTTTGCAATATATACCATAAGTAGCTATTCTATTAGACCGAATATTGTATTAATAAGTTTCATCATTTTCTAGAATAGATTGCAGTATTGAAATCTAACAACATGTCACATTGTGTATAAAAGGCTAGTTCTTTTTCAAAGTTACAAATCTTGATACAATGATAACAGTTGAAAATATACTATATTGAAAATGGCGGAGTATGAGGGATCATGAAGAATAGCATAATGCTTAGTTTTTTATATTCACAAATTGTATTTCTTATTTTTTTACCGGTTTGGATTGAATTAACCAAACACCTCCATCCCATTGTTATAGCTGTTGTTTGGTTTTGTATTTCTATGTTATTTCTAGTTGGTATGAGCTGGATTAAGAAAGAACAAATTCTACTACCAAGAAAGATACTTCATACATCAATTATTCTTTATTCGATTGGATTGCTTGTGTTACTATTTTTCAGACCCAATGGTTCTAGTTACGGAAGTATAAATCTCGTACCATTTGACACGATTAGCTTCTACCTTACCGGAAAAGTTGATTTTTTAATCGCATTTTATAACTTAGGAGCAAATATTGGTTTATTTATTCCTTTTGGATTGTATTTTAGGTATTGGAATACACAATCCTCTATGAAAAGATTGCTATTCATCACCCTATGTTCTATTAGCATTATTGAATGTTTACAATTAATGACAAAACGAGGAACCTTAGATATTGACGATATAATACTAAACATTTTAAGTGTATGGCTAGGTTATTTAATACATCCTGTGATCCAGAAGGTTTTTGTAGTTAAATAACCTTCTTACAGTCGTAACAAACTGGCTGAATAGGTAAGGACCACATGCCCTTGATATTGCAAAAATCAGTCATTCTTTATCTCTTCAACCTTCCCCCTAAACCAATGTATAAAACCGCAACGTTTACACAGTAACGTTGTGGCAGAATCATTTAACCATTCAATATCAAAAAAGGTTAAACCCCTTGTGTTGAGGAGAGCTTTACTTTGTTCAAATTTGTTATGTTTACAATGAACACAGCTAACTTCAATCTCATTCGCTTTGTATTCTCGACCAATAGTAGATTCTTCCTTTTCCCGCTGCATTTCATCCGCAATCTTTTGACCTTCAATTCTTAATCTTTCTAACTCTTCTTTACTGTACAATCCTCATCATCCTTCTTCTACGAATTTCTTATCTGTTTTCAATGAATGAAGCTCCAACTTACTAACACCAAGTATAACAATCTACCCAATATTTTACAGCTGATAATTTTACATTTATAATTACTTTACTTGTTATAGAAATGGGGATGTTAATATGACCGAACAAATAAAAGTCAAATTATCAAAAGAAGGCCAAATAACGATTCCAAAACAATTTTTTGATGAATTGCAATTGGAAGATGAAGTAACGGTACAAGTTGTCGAGGGTGGATTACTAATCAAACCTATTTATAAAATATCAGAGAGTTTTGCAGAACAATTGAAGGAAAGCCTTGTTGCAAAAGGATTAAGTGGCCAAGAACTAGAAGAGAAGTTGAAAGAAGCGATCCAATCAACAGGTTGGACCGTCTTTCATGCAAAAAATGACAATAACAAATAAATAGATTCATGTAAACGTAAGTATCCCTTCACAAATAAACAGTTCATTATTTTTTTTGATCGACAAGTTATTTTGACTTCAAAATAAAATAACACATTGTTAAATTAAAATTACTTTCTATCTATCAACTGACCTGCGATGATACCTAGTAAAATATTAGTTATTAATATTGGGTTTAATGGTTCTCTAACATCCATAATAAATGTTAAAACACCCGCAACAACAGCAAATAAAATAGCATTATTAGACATGATATATATCACCTAACTCTGAAAGAGATACCCATAATAGGTATAAACTATTTATAAATATAATTTATTCATTTGAACTTAGCATTTGTGTCAGGACTTTTTATCACTTTTTCATAATTTATCATGTTTGAACATTTAATTTAATAAGATAGGTTTTTCATTAAATCTCGTTTTAATTTCAAAAAACTGATTAACCTTTTCAAGTTCTGAACTATTCATTTGATAATAATCGTCATAATATTCATTTGGGATTGGTTGTATGTATGATTTAGGTTCAGATTGTGTTTTTAACCATTGTTTCAAATCTAATAATTCATCAATAGTAAAACCACTAAATTCTCTTGTTTCATTAGCATCATCTACTATTTCTATGTTTGGAACAATCATTGTTTTTAGCTGGTTTACACGCATAAGATTTGCATCGTTTCCTAATTTCACAGTAAAATTTAACTCTTTCACATTACCCCACTTAAAAGCATCATTGTTTATAAGGAAGTAGGATCTTCGCTCAATTCCTTCTACATTTACTATTATATAAGTTTGTAATAATAGCCCGTTTGATATTACTAAGAGTAGCGTACATACGGATAAAATCAATTTGCTTTTACTAAAATACCAACCTATTAAAATTAATACAATCGATAAAAACAATACTAACTCCATGGGAGCTTCATCGTAAGAAACGGCTAAATTCTCCTCTTTGTTTGTAAGGTAATTTTCGAAAAAATAAGGTAGAGCTGCACAAACTGCTACTATTCCAATAATGAAATAGAGCTTAGGATAGCGGAAAATCTGATTTTTATTTTCATGTTCAGGTTCTATCATTCAAATAACCTCCCATTAACTACCAATGCTATTGCCCAAAAAGGCTCACACAATTTTCAATCTATCGCTCATTTTTACCCTTCTTCCACTTATACGGTACCTTAGACCAATCATACGCTAGAAGTATTAATAGCACTATGAAACTGGCGAAGAAATTCTCCAGCCACTTAACTTCTTTATTTGCAATCAATTGCCAACCAGTTAATACAAAAAAGTATGTTACGGGGAATTTGATGTTTTTCTTAAACAAAACTGCACCTCCAATATAAAAGTACTTTACTGAACAATTGCCTTTGACATGGAATAAGATCAAGTAGAAATATTTGGAAGCCCCTATATACGTCTTAAATTTTATACGATAAACAAAAAACGTCAACCCTTTTGGATCAACGTTTAGTCTCTAAAAACAATATGTAAGGACAAATTGGACATGAGTTCCCTCTTGAATTATTAATATCGATTTCAAAATAAACCCAAAAGTAAATAAATTGCTGTCCCCCAGATGAACAATGCCGATAATTTATTAAACATCGTAAAGATTTTACTACTCACTTTCATTTTCTTTAGGAATGCTCCTGCAATCACCAAGCCAAAAAACCATAGCCACGATACGACGATACAGGCAATCATAAATAGTAATTGGTCTTGACCTGTATATTTAATAGCACTTGTCCCAATGACACCTACTGTATCAAGTAAAGCATGTGGGTTAAGAAATGATACGGAAAGTGCAAAGAGAATTTGCTTCTTTATTGGTAACGCTTCTTTTTCCTCTAATTCTGCTGTTCCTGAATTCCAAATTACTTTCCCCATATATACTAAAAACAGAATTCCACCTATTAGTAGAACCCAGCGAATCCATTCGATTTGTAAAACAATTATCGATAGGCCTAAGACTGCCAACGAAATTAAAATCGTATCGCAAATTGATGCTGTAATAGCAGCTGGAAACGCTTTGATCAAGTTTGGTTGTGTAACCCCTTGAGAAAAGACAAATACGTTTTGTACCCCTAAAGGTAAAATTAGTCCAAATGCTAAAATGATGCCGTGAAGAATCGGTTCCACCGTCTCCTCCTCCTTTCCTCTTTATCTTACCTGTGATATAACTAAAGAAAAAGGTCCAATTGGTTGGTGTTTAAGCCATCCAATTTAGAGGAGGGGTCCTTTTATGAATTGGAAACCAAATCGCGCGCTACCTATCAGTCTAACTAAACAAATTGTAGATTGGATGACTGAGCAAATTATGACTGGACAATGGCCGAATGGGACAAAGCTGCCCGCTCAACGTCAACTTGCGATCTCACTTGGAGTCAATCGAAGTACAATCCAAGAAGCAATCGATGAACTAAAAGCGGATGGCATTTTAGCTTCGAAAATTGGTTCAAGTACATATGTATCCAATGATTCGTGGAATATTCTTTTGAAAAAAAAGCAGCCAAACTGGCAAAAGTATATTGAGTTAAGTATTCATAAACCAAATTATCAAACCATTCAGCTAATCAATGAATTCGAACAAGACGAGTCCATCATCAGACTAAGCACAGGAGAACTTGCACCGAAACTGTTACCTACCGCGCAAATTCAAACATCATTACAGCAACTTGAATTGGAAGGAAAAAGTATCGGCTATTCCTCTCCACAAGGAAGCTTGAAATTACGAAATGCCCTTTGCCATTATTTAAAAAAACGAGGGATCACAACAACACCCGATAATATTTGCATCGTATCTGGTGCATTGCAAGCCCTTCAATTAATTGCATTAGGGTTATTGGAAACAGGTTCCATTGTATTTCAGGATGAATTTTCGTATCTTAATTCAATTCACCCATTCCAATCCTTTGGTATGCAATTGCAAAGCATTCAAGAAACTAATCGAACAGAAAATTTCTTAAAACAGCGTCTTGGAAATCGTCAAGGAATCTATTATGCGATTCCTTCATTACATAACCCAACTGGTCGCGTTTGGTCTATTGAAGAAAAGCAATCATTTTACAATCTATGCCAATCCATGCAGTTACCGATCATTGAAGATGATGTATATTTTGAATTATCATTCGAAAAACCGACACCTGCATTAAAATCTTTTGATACGACAGGACAAGTACTTTACCTTGGCAGTGTTTCAAAAACATTAAGTCCAGGTTTACGAATTGGTTGGGTAGTAGCGCCCACACCTGTTATTAAACGAATCGCTGATATAAAAATGCAGATGGATTACGGCTCTAGTGCCTTTTCGCAAGAAATTGTTACGTATTGGCTAACATCTGGATTATATGAACAACATATTGAACAATTGAAAGAGGAATTAAAACGCCGCGCAAAATTAATGGAAGATTTACTAGCAAAACATTTCAAAGGAATTGCTTCATGGGAGTCCTCTAAAGGTGGCTTTTATATTTGGCTTAAATTTCATCATTCTATCGTTACGACAGAATTTTTTATGAAACTTTTAAAACATAAAGTTCTAATCAATCCTGGCTATATTTACGAACCAAAAGATTCGTATCATATTCGTCTATCCTATGCTTATGCTTCAGATGACGAGCTAAGTGTTGGCCTCCAAACAATTTTTAGTGAGGCAATTCAATGCATTAGAAAAATATGACAAAATAAGATATGTAGTTAACTCCTTATGAAAAAAGCGACGAAAAGTTGTTTCGTCGCTTCGAATCAAATTTATTGGATTACACGTTTTGAGAATAAATAATTCTTAGACCAATAAGGATTCTTTAAAACATTCGTAGTAATCATAACGCCCTTTGATGTAGATGCGTGAATCATATTCCCGTCACCCATATAGATACCAACATGGGCTACTCTTCCATCCGTATACGTATCATTCATCGTAAAGAACATTAAGTCCCCTGCTTTTAAGTTAGCCGTAGAAACTGCAACGCCTTTACTTGCTTGATCTCTTGATACTCTCGGCATCTGAATACCCGCACGACCAAATACATATTGGATATAAGAAGAACAGTCAAATAAGCTAGGTGCTTCTGCTAATGTTGCGCCCCATTTATATTTTGCTCCAATATATTTCTTGGCATCTTCAAGAATACTTTTTACTTGCTGTGCTAGCGTGTCATTACTGTTATTTTTTACCGGTTCCTGCTCTTTAACTGGTTCCATTTCACCTTTTGAAGAATCAGGGCTCGGTAGCTTTAATACCTGTCCATCATAAATGATGTTCGATGTAAGATTGTTTACTCTTTTTAACTCATCAACACTGATATGGTGTATACGGGAAATGTTATACAACGTATCTCCCAAATGCACGACATATTTGGAAGCTGGATTTTGGACTTGAATCGATCCGTTGTTTTCATTGAATGTAATATATGAGTTAAATAAAGCTCCAGCTGCATGTAAAGTTACATAAGCCGTTTCATTAATCCATCTTGGGGGCTCAATATTAATATATTCATTACCCTTTCTAGCCCTTGTTCCTCCTAATGCAATTCGGATGACAGTGGAACCATCTGTGATTTCATACGCTCTATTTTTTTCCTCAAACTTAATGGAATTATAATTTAAAATTTTAGCAAGGTCTACAAATGGTAAGTAGTACGTACCTTCAAATTTAATAGGATTAATGCCATTCACTATTTTTCCATTAACGAAAACACCCGCATTGGGAACAGATTGAACTTGTGCATTGGCACTAGTTGTTCCACTTATACTAATGCCGAAAGCTAACATAAAAATAATTGTTATTTGTAAAAGTTTTTTCATAGTTCTCTCCCTACTTTTTAATTTTCCTGATTACAGGTTTGATTGGCTTTGCTTGCTGTTTATTATTCCTTGTTTTCGGTCAATAATGATAAGATTATTTTTCCAAAATAAAAAACCCCCAAATGGGAGTTTTCTAACAAACATTTCACTTATAACTAAAGCTCTTTTTTCATAGAAACAATTTTTAGGCTAACATCATTTAATTTATGTATAGTTTCTTCATCATAAACTTGATAACCTAGGGAAATATATAGTTGTATATTCTTACGTACTGATTTTCTCACCTTACAAAGGATTGTTGAAACAGCGAATTTCCTCGCATATTCCTCTAACGAATGTAATAATTGTTTCGCAATTCCTTTTCCTTGTTTTTCAGGAAGTACAGATAATCGGTAAAAATACAAACCACTGTCCGTTAGCTGAAATCGCACCATTCCAACAGGTTCATTTTCTTCATAAGCTATTAATGCTTTTTCCCCTTTTTCTAGTGCTTCAGAAACAGACTGAACTGTTTCTTCTAACGCACTTGATGGAGGCGTTTCATTTTTATATACCATAAAAGCTTTCATCATTAAATCATGAATAATTGCTGCATCAGAAGTAATTGCGGAGTTTATTATCATCTTTTCACCTCTTAGTAATGTTTTTAGAGCGATTGTTAGTTTAGTTAAGCAAACAACGTAATACTTTTTTAACGTTCAAATCAGTTTTGTCTCTCACCCTTGCAAATTCGTAAATGCCTAGTCGATTGGCTCAATCATTTCTATCTTCCCATTCTCAGGTGAACGTTTATTCCAAGTAAAGCTAATTAAATACGATTGATTTTCTTCAATTAAATGAAATTCATTTTGAGAAACCTCAATTTTTTTACCATCAATTTTCAAATAATATTCTCTATCTTCATATAATTTCTGCTCAACTTTAAATACTCCACTAGTTGTTACTTCATGAAATTGATACTCTGTAATAGATATAATGATGATGAACGAGGTAAAGATCAAAACTGTTTGGACAAAAGTGTTTAAATTTAGCTTTATTTTCCCTCTAATTAGTAGATATTTAATGACTAAAAAAATATACAACATAAACAAAACAGGTACTACAAATACTGATAAATTAAAAGGTAAATACAGTATTTCGTGAAGAGTATAATTAAAATCAGTAATCGCTTGAATTCTCCCAAGCTGTAGCCCTATAAACGATAAATAAATTAGTGCTAATAACCAATACAATGTGATTTTTTGAGCTTTCATTATTTTTTGGCTTCATCTACTTGCTTAACAATCATATTAACTCCTCTCCAAAACACGATTTACATCAAATAATCAACTTGTAAATCTGTACTGAGCAAATTGCAAATAGGTAAATTAACAAGATAAAGATCTATATATCTTTATACATTTTTGTTAACTGATTGAATTTCCTAAAATAGAAGGAAACAATAAACAAACTTATGAAAGCTGAATCTATTATCCGAACGACAATCGTGCCATAGGATTCCAACGACACTTTACTTATTAGATACCATACACAAAACAAAACTGTTGTAAGGAATGTTATTTGACCCCAGTACATTAACTTTTGTTTAGGTTTTTTACTCCTAGTATCAGTACACCTACGTTTAGCAGCACGAATGTACATGTATCCTATAATGGCAATGATTCCAACTATTGTGCTACCGTGCTGAAGAAATTTATAAATAGGGATCTCATAATTAAATAGATCAGCAGTGTAAGTAAGAAATGATAGATGTTTTACCATAAAACCATCCAAATGAGTAAAAGAATCCCATACTACATGAGTGAGCATCCCAAATAATGCAGAATAAACGAACACTATTGCAGTTAACAAACTAGTTGAACTTGATTTTTTAGAATAGGGATCTTGCAAAAAAGATGGCAAATGACTAAATAACGTACTGTGTATATAAGTCTTATAAATCCAATAAACGATTAGTACAATTGGAAGATTAAATACAACAAAACCGGTCAATGTATGGCCAATCTCACCATACGGCTTCCCTCTAAGGAAATACTCAAAATCGGGTGACATGCTTCCTAATACCATTGCCAAAAAATTAATGTAGTTACTATTCCTTGGAAATGGTAAAATTGCTGCGGGATGGGCAAAAGTCAACGGCATGTATTTTCACTCCTAGAGAAGTTCATTCTAAAAACTTGTACTACTTGTTAATCAGCTCAGATAAGTTACATCTATTAATCTATTGTAGCTCACTTATAAATAACGAAATTAAGAATCCACCGAAAATGATAAAGACGAAGGTAAACCATATTAAGAGTAGCCAACATAGTGTTAAAAAAACTCGATTAAACCAGTTATTAGAAGATTTCATGGATTCCACTCCATTAGGAAACTATTTACACCTTACTAATTATTTAACGTAATAGGTGGGAAAAAGTTACATATTTTTAAACCCTTTATAAATGATCAAACTAATGCAATAGAAAGACAAGAACGTGTGATGAATAAAACCTTTAGCTAACGCAAAATATTAGAAAAAAAGTAACGAAAGAAACATATTTTTAAACCCTTTATAAATGATCAAACTAATGCAATAGAAAGACAAGAACGTGTGATGAATAAAACCTTTAGCTAACGCAAAATATTAGAAAAAAAGTAACGAAAGAAACGAAAAACGCCAAATTCTATACGTGACAGAATATGGCGTTTCTAATCGATTACAAAGTATATTGTTTCATTAATGAATTTAATTCACGGTTCAATTCCGTTAATTGTTCAGCCGCACTTGCGACATTTGCGATTGCACTTATTTGCTCATCGATAGAAGAAGCGATTTCTTGTGCTGCAGCAGCTGTCTGTTCAGTTACTCTAGACGCATTCTCAACCCCTTCACTCATTAACTTATTATAAGAAGTAATAGCTTCCATTTCCTTATTAGCTGCTAGTAACGATTCTGATATTTTCTTCACAGAATCTGACATCTCATTGAATTTGTTTTGTGTTAAAATAACATCATCATTTAACCTTTTAGCAGTCTTCACCGTTCCTTCAACCGTTTCAACTGTTTTAGTCGTTTCTGAAATAATGGACGAGACAACCTCTTGTACCTGATGAGTAGCATTTTTGGATTGTTCTGCTAATTTTCTAATTTCATTAGCAACGACAGAAAAGCCTTTACCATATTCACCCGCTCTAGCAGCCTCAATACTAGCATTTAGAGCTAGTAAATTTGTCTCTTCGGCGATTGTTTCTATTGTTTCCATAACCTTAGTGATCTGCTCTGTTTTACTATTTAAGTTTTTCATTTCATCGCTTACTCCTTGTGATGCAGCTAACGAATCAGAGTTGGAGCGCAACAATTGATGGACAATTTCTATACCTTCAGTTGTTATTTCTTCTGCATGTTTGGCAATGTTATGCATGGCTTTATTTTGTTTTCCCATCGTTTCAATAGAATTCGATAATAGCTCTACTCGACGATTTACCTCTTCCAAATCATTGACTTGATCTTGTGTACCAGTCGCAATTTCATTAATTGCTAAACCAATCTCATCACTGCTTGCAGATGTTTCCTCTGAAATTGCAGATAAGTTAGACGCTGAATCTAGCAATTGTTCACTCGTATTTTTCGTTTTTTCGACTAGCGAGCGTATTTGTCGTGACATTTTATTAAACGCAACCGCTAATTGTCCAATTTCATCTCCTGACTCGGGTAGCTTCGTTACTTGTAAATGCCCATTAGCAATTTTTGTAGAGGCATCAGCTACTTCTTTTAAAGTAATTACTTTCTTTCGAATAGCTAAATAAAATACAAGCGAGCTTATTATAATGAGTCCCGCTGTTGCACCAAAGATAATGTATTTTAAAATGTCTAATCCTGCATAGAATTCATCTTGAAAAACAGTGATTCCAATATTCCAACCCCAAGGTTCATAGTATTCTGTATAGGCTAATTTATCTTTAAAAGATCCATCTGGTTGTTTGTCAGAATAGACGACAAATCGATCAGCCTCATTTTTTGATTTACCACCTGCAACTATCTGCTCACGATTATTTCGATTTAGTTCGTCTGCTGGTGCTCCACCTATTTTAGATGGATGAAGTTGCAACACTAAATCTTGATCATACGCTAAAATGTAACCGTTTTCTTTATAAGTAAAACGAGACTGTTGATAATCGTATTTCCCATCTTCACCTAACGGGCCATTTAAAATGATTCTAGCTTGATTTTTTCCTTCCTCAAGTGTGATTATGCCGCTTTCTACTTGTTCATTGATCAATTCTAAAACGGCATACCCACTTTTAGCAATATTTTGTATTTCTCTTTTACCTGATTCTAAAAGCTGATTTTGGGACACAAAATAACTTGTCGAACCGATAATCCCCACTGTCACAATGATAATGGCTGTGATTAGAAGCATTAACTTGCCAGAAATACTTGTGATCTTTAACTGTTTCTTTTTCATACATTTCCCCCTATCTAGGTATATTTTCGGCATTTTTATGTAACTTTCAACAATCACCTAGATCACATAAGAATTATTTTTTTAAAAAAAGGACAAGTTTCGAGAAAAATACTCAAAACTTGCCCTCTAAATCATTTTAGAAACTAGTAATCTACATTTCCAAATCCGTAAATGCATATGGTAATAAATCTTTTAGCGTTAATTCTAATATTTCTTTCTTGTCATTTGTTAAATATACAGGCATATCAGGTAAACAAAATTCTGCTAAAACTTGTCTACAAATACTACAAGGTGGTAGAAAATCTACAGTATCCCCCGCCACAGCTATTGCTTGGAAATCACCTTTTTTGTACCCATTGGCTACTGCAGTAAATATAGCTGTTCTCTCAGCGCAATTGGTTGCACCTAGAGAGACGTTTTCTACGTTTACTCCATTAATTACAGTACCATCCTTTAATAGTAATGCTGCGCCAACAGGAAATTTCGAATAAGGTATATAAGCTCTTTCCTTAATACGGCGTGCACTTTCCATTAATTGTTCTTTGTTCATTATATCCATCCCTTTCACAAGAAGAATGAACCTTTCACAGTTCCCTTAAGCCAACTCTAAAATTGGCAGGATTTTCATAGTATATTTTTTTAAATAGTTTGTCAATAGTTATTTAAGCAAACAATTGTAGAATTGCTAAATCACGATAGATTGTGCAAAATGAGACTTCGAATTCGAATGTACTGGCCATTTTTCGCCATCATCCTACTCTTTTATTCCAACACACTCGTTGGTGTTGCTTCTTTTACAATAATTACACCATCGTACGCTTCATTTGGTATCATTTCAATGGTGTAGAATGATTTTGTTAGCTTATACCATGAAGCAAAATCATCGCCTATATTCATCATTCGTTGTTTTTTAGTTAAAATTTCTGCCAATTCCTCTGACTTGCTTGCATTTTCAAAATCAATATAAAAGATATTAGAATCCATTTCCCTAAATGCATCCACTAAATCATTGTGATTTTCCAATGTATGAATTTCTCTTTCGCCAGATTGACTGTTTAGCGCCTGAAATTCACTTTTAATTAAATCTGTACCAATTGCGAAATATGCTGGACCAAAACGTTCATCCAAATAATTCCCCATTGATTTGTAGCCGGCTAATGAAGCAGATGATTGTTCGATATGTCCATTATGAGCAGTGATGAGTACTTTATCATGACCTCGTTCCGCCTCGAATTCAACGATCCATTGCAAATTGTCTGCTAAATATTGATCACGAAGTTGTGTATAGTTTGATTCATTTAAAAATAATTGTGTCCGTTGTTTTAAAACATGTGCGTATTGTAAAGCAAAGGCAAAGGCATCAGGAGAAGATTGTTCCGAATAAACCTTTTCATTAGATTGTAAGTCTAGGATAATTTGTTCAATTACTTCATTCATTTCCTCGTACTGTTCGGGCGTTAAATCACGCATTGTTGCATTTGAAACATGTTTTAACTGTTCGGCGTATGTTTTTGCAGCTTCTATATTCACGACTTCATAATAGTCGAGCAATCCCTGTTTACTATCATCGTAGCGTTGCATGTCATTCCCATAAAAATAAATTTTCTCGTTATCGCTTGCTGTCAGGTTATAATCATGCATCCATTGAACAAGATCAATCATTTGCTCTGTCTTATAAATATTATAATCAAGGGCATATACTACTTCTTTGGCACTACCTATATCATTTAAAATAAACTGGTTAATTTGTTGTCCCGCTCCAAAATCCCCTTCTAAGACAAACACTCTTACATTTTCATTGTTGATTAAAGCTTCAAACACATCCCTCTTCAGCTCTTGCAATTCAACATTTCCATGTGTCGCTTCACCCAAGCCAATCACTTCCACATCATCTGGAATGTCAATAGCTTGAATTGTTGAAATATATTTCTCTAGTTCTTCAGTTTTAGTAGTTTCATTTGTTTCAACAGGTTTATCTGTTTCAACTGATGGCTCAATTGTTTTGTCATCCACATCATTATTCATACACCCATATAAACATGCCGAGAATAGTAGTGCGGCCAATAAAAAAGTATTTCCTTTGGAAAAAGTCATGTCATACCTCCTTTTCGAACTACTCGTAAAAGTCTTCGTTTTTGAGAATTACTTTGTCTATTAAAATTTGTATATTAATAAAATATACATATACTAATTTCTAAAATTGTGTTATAAATACTTTTAAGTACTACTTTTTAAGGGGCGTGAAGTAAAATGAATAGATACTTGACCCTCTCTGTGTTCGTGATTATATATAGCTTTTACTGTCATCATTTTGACAATCAAACACAAGCTATTAACGACCATCAAATCATTCTAGATGATAACCAAACTTCAGACTATCCCATTGATGATAATGGAAAACTTAAGGATATTAACGTTAGCCCACAGACAGTCTTTGAACTTGTTATCTTAAGTATTACTATACTCTTTGGTCTGTTTGTTGCATTTACTAGAAGACTTAGATTAATTACCACGATATTTTATCAATCAAATTATTTAATCAACTCTTTGAAATAGAACTCAATTAACCTATTTCAAAGGAGGAAGTAAGATGTGGATAAGATTAATTATGATTGGTATGTTCTCCATGACTTCTATTACACTTTTATTATTTCAAGGCATTGAAATCTCCACTGCTTTTTGTGATTATTTTAAACAAAACTAAACATATATTTTTTTGAGTGTAAAGATTTCTTTACACTCTTTTTATTATTGTATATTGACAAATATTAGAAGTTTAACACATATTATAATGTTAATTTCCCACCATGATAACAATAGTAATTTTCAGCTTTCAGACTTTTAATCTTAGTCAATGATTGCTCTGCATTCTTCACATTCAAACAAAAATGTGGATTTGCAATGACTAATTCTTTATTCTCTTTAACAGCTGCATCACCTGTAACGACACTACTTAAACTTGGAAAATATAATGAAATATGCCCTGAAGTATGACCTGGTGTTGCTACTACTTTACAATGATTTTCTAAAATCATATCGCCATCATGTACCTTTTGATTCACTGAGACATGCTTTAAATTCTTTAACTGCTGGATAAACCATCTACCAAATTCTTTTTCTTCATTTGGCATGTTTTCAAGCATTTCTTCGGCTTGAACCAATCTTTCTGACTTCGCTTCACCACTAATGTATTTTGATTCAATTTCGCTAGCGATAATGTTAACCCGAGGATATTTTTCTTTGAAGTCATATAAGGAACCGATATGATCATCATCATAGTGAGTAATGATGATATTCTTTAAATCTTTCATTTCATATCCATGTTTTATAATTTCATATTCAATTAAAGTTAAAAAATTTGTATACCCTGTATCAACCAAGGTCAGTTCATTATTCAATACTATTAAGCTAGGATAAATGGTATTTTTTTGTCCATTAAATTCAAATTCGATCGGTAGTTCTATTATTTTCATTTTTCTACCTCCATAATTTTTAAACTGAATTGAAGGTTTCAACTCGATTGCCATAAAAATAGAACAGCAAGTTGTGACAATGATACAGCAAGCGGAATTATTGATAGGAGTTTCAGCCACCTATTTTTAACTGAAAATCCAATCAATAACATTAGTATTCCTATTATTAGAATGACAATCATTGTTAAGAATGTCACGCCCTTTTCCTCCTCCCTAAATTAGAGAACTGTCTATCATCTGCTTTAACGTAGTTTCACACTATAATACCTCATCGCTTTCGGAATTCCCTTAATCTCAAAAATCCCTTTGTAGATTAGATTCCTTACCCTATATTCGATAAAAGCATCACCGATTTGATTGATGTGACCAAAAACTTCACCGATTAGCCTTGCGGATTTAATAAACACTTTTTCACTCTGCTTAGCATGAATTCTTCGAGCAGTATTCACAATATATTCATCAAAGTAATCTTCATTGACAGACTTAATTTTATTATTCTCCCAAATTCTTACCATTTCTCGTGATTCTGAAAGGGTTATCCATTCTTTTTCTAATCGTTTCCGCTCTATGTCCTTTAATGGTTCTCCTAACTTTTCTCGATAGATTTTATTTAATTGCTCCCCATTTACTTCCCCAGTATGAATATCTAAAACACCGTGTTCTGGTGTATTAAATAATTCCTGATACGCAATTGTAGTATTAATGATGAAAATTGCGTTTGCTTTATCTCTTAACAAATATAATAGAAATCGTAATCCCGTTTGTTCATTGGAATTTTCTGCAGTCCATATCACTATCGGCTTATCTTCTTTTAACCCATCTATTTCTGTCAGAGTTTGTATCATTCTATATTCATATTCTTCTTCAAAGTAGTCTTCTGAATAATTGAGATTGTCTTTCAACCATTCCTTTCTGTTCTTCCGTCCCACTTCTTGATGAAGATTTAAAATCGGTCCAACAGCAAAGAAATCGGGAAAACCAATCACTTTATTCTCTCGACCTAATCCGATTTTCAAAGAACCCGCAGCAGATTCTCCACATACAATATGAGCGGTTGAATACTCTCTCTCAGTCGGATTTTGGTTTTGCGCAGCTTCTATCATTTCAAGTGAAATAGAATTTAATTCTTTTAAAATCTCATCTGTTGGTTTATTCGTTTCTTGCATAGTTTGTAACCGATATATTATGTGAAATAATATGCTCTTTGCTTCACTCCCGCTTAACTTTTTTATTGATTGATGGATCTCTTTTAACATTACAAACTCTCCTCATATCCTTTATGATGGACTAAATATTTCAGTAATGAAACCAACATATCTATTCGAATTCCTTTATCACATTAGCTATGTGAATTTTAACATAAATATCCATTTCTTTCTAAAAATAATATTTAATCAGTAAGACCGTTAAGTACTTTTGAATGCCAACACTATAGACAAAAAAAATTCCGAAAAACTAATGATAGGATTCCGGAATTTATTTCTTTAGTTGAGTAGATTGCTCATTATTTATAATGGTTTCGTTTGGTAGATGTAATTCTCCATCATCGAAACGATAATCTAAAATATAAATCTTAAAGAAGAAACTACCTACCATAATGAGAATGAGTACAGCTATAGCAATACATCCCCAGAAGGCACCTTTAATCGTCATACTAAAGGCTTTAGATTCAACGATTCGGTCTGACCAATTCACAACTATTACCTCACCTTTTTCTCATTAAAATCTATAACTCATAGTTTAAGATTTCTGTTAGTCTTTACACAATTTCCAACTAGATACGGATATTTTGGCATTAGAAAATACTCTTGTTCAGTTTCTAAATAATTCTGGAACGTCACAGTACAATTACGTATGAGAAAAAACTAGATTTCGACCTTTTTCTTTTGCATGATACAACGCTTTATCACATCGAGATAACAAGGATTGGTGCGTATCGCCTTCTATGTAGGTTGCTACGCCAAAACTTGCAGTTATTTGGCCGACTTCATGGAAAGAATGAGCTTCAAGTTGTTGTCGGAGATATTCAGCGAGCTCCATAGCTTCAATTCTTTCTGCATTGGGTGCAATCACTAAAAATTCTTCTCCTCCCCAGCGTCCTACCATTTCAGTTTTGCGAATATTCTCTTTTAGAATGTAAGCTGTTTCCTTCAGTACCATATCACCAACTTGATGGCCAAACTTGTCATTCACCGCTTTGAAATGATCCACATCTAGCAAAATAAGTGATAGTGATGTTCCGTTTGTCTTGGCTGTCAGTAGCTGATGATCCAACTCAAAATCAAGACTCATTCGGTTTGAAATCTTTGTGAGGCGGTCTGTATTGGCTAGCTGTTCAAGCCTTTGTTTTGCGTCTTCAAGTTCTTTCGTCCGCTCTTGTACTTTTTCTTCAAGTTTGTCGTTCATTTCTTTTTTCATTAAGTTAATTTTATCGCCAAGTGCCAATGAGAGAAAAATGGCTTCAAAGCAGGCTGCGAAGGCAGGTAGTTGTTCATAGAGAGCAGGGTGAAACGGAATCCACCCCAAAAAACCAAAGCCTTGAATTAATATCGAGCCAAGCAAAACAGTCCAGCCCGCCATATAGAAACGAGCCATTTTAAAACCTTTCAAGAGCATAGTTAAACCCGAAGTCCAAAGAAACGCTAACACAATCACAGTAAGTAACGTAATCGCATTATTGACGGCTTCAAGGTTTGGCACAGTAAAGACCGAGACTAGGGAGAAAATAGTGAGCCATAAAAAAATGTTCAGTACACGGTTATGCTTCGGCAAATGTTTTTTTAGCTCTAGAAATTCTTTACTAAACAAAATCATAAAGACCACCAATAAATTACAACTAGTTGGCAATGTTCGAAACAGGAACCATTCAGAAAGAACGTGCCCAACAAGTTCAAGGTCAAATGAATTCATAGCGGCTTGATATGCCATAAAGACGAACATATATAGCACATAGTAAAAATACGCTTTCTCTTTTAGGGATACGAATAAAAATAAGTTATATAACATGAGTCCTAATAGAAAACCGTAAAACAACCCAGTGGAATATTTATAGCTCATAACACTTTCCAGAAAGCTAATATTTTTATACAGTGTAGAAGTGAACATAAGTGGCATTTCACCTGAAAGTGCAATATACACTTCTTTCACATCTGGCTCTTCAATAGGAAACAAATTAGATCGATAGCGGATAGGTTGACTATCAAGTCCGGCAATACCGCCTTTTTGAAAGGTGTAAGTGCCGTCTTCTTTGACAAAATATGCATTGACGTGATCTAGCTTGTCAATACCTTCTATCACATAGCCACTCGTGTTTCCTTGAATGAGTTCACTAAGTGGCAGCCGAAGCCAAATCGTATCACTCGTATGCCAAAAAAATGCATATTCTTGAGTGCTCGGTTTAAAGTTTTGATCATACTTTCCTTCAATTAGTTCCTCAATTGTCACTTTGTTCGTTGAATCATGATACACATCGAAGTGAGGACCGAGATTGATACGGTTTACTTCTGAAGAACCCTCAGCAGATAGAGGAATTAAAAACATCATGATAATACCAATTAAGGCAATCCGGCATGTTAGCTTTAGTTGGTTCCATTTATTATTCCGCATCATTCGTTGAGTCCCTTCTCCCATAGTTCCTTTATTATCCTTTATACTGTAATTATACTATTTTTTGGGTATATTTCCTTAATATATTTCTAGTAGATTCGTATAATATGAAAGATTGTTCAATATTCTATTATCTTTACAACTAACTTTATGAACAGAAAAGGACGTAATTCTAGTTTAGAATTACGCCCAATCTTGTCATATTGTTACGAAAAAGTTTTCTATAGGTAATCAATCAATACCCAATTTCTCTTGATCAAAATGCTTTTACTGTATCAGACATACTTTCATGCTGAATATTTTTCACATCAAAGTGTAGTAGCTTAAAAGTGTATTGTAAAATAAAACCTATAGCAATTACGGATATTATTGTGCCTATACCTACTTTTGCGCCTAACAGCCAGCCAATAATAAGTACCGTACCTTCTAGTAATCCTCGTATTGCGCCTATCGGTACTTTGGGCAAGCGTTTTCCTAGTGCTACCATGAGTGAATCACGGGGTCCACAACCGAGGGATGCACCAATATAAAAATAGCTTCCAAGACATATGACCACTTGACCTAATAGGAGCATGATTATGCCCAGCCAAACATTAGACATCATAGGAATAATATTGGCAAATTGAATCAAATCCACAAATTTTCCTATCAAAATAGCGTTAAGAATAGTACCAAATCCAATTTTCTCTTTTAGTGCATAATTAATCGCAATGATAATAAAGCCAGTAATGACTACAATATTACCGTAGGATATATGGGTTAAATATGACCCCCCCATACTAAATGCTTCCCAAGGGGCTAAGCCAATGTTCGCTTGTATAATTAAATACGAACCTAGTGCATATAAAAATAGTCCAAAGATCAACCTACTTGTTCTTTTCACATAGTTATTCATAATACAATACCCCTTGCTATTCATGATATAAAAGCATCACAATATTTACATCTTGATCAGTTAAGTTCGCATATTTATGTTTACAATTTGCAAGAAACTGTATCGCTTCACCTTCTTGTAAATGAAACATTTTGTCTTCTATTTCTACACTAAAGACACCTTTAGTACAGATAATATATTCCCTAATACCTGATTCATGGCGCTCGGACACACGTTCAGAATGGGGTGTAATTTCATGGCGAAATATTTCAAACTTTTTATTTGGGTCAAATTCAAATAATACAAATAGTTCAAATCCATCCCATGCAGAATAATGTTTAACTGTATCATTTGTCGTTAACGAGACTTGAGGCGTTTTGGTATGCGTGAGCTGCGAGAGTGGAACATTAATGCCATCACATATCTTTTCGAGAACAGAGATGGTGGGACTTTTTGTGCACCTTTCAATATCACTCAACATACTCTTACTGACACCTGTTAATATGGCTAAATCATCTAATGTTAGATTTCGCTCTTGCCTTATTCGTTTTATATTTCTGCTAATCGTTTCGCTTGCTGAAACCATACGCACCTCCAAAATTCAATAGCGGATTAAATTCACTATAGCGAAAATTTACTCCACTTTCACTGACTTGTCAATTATTTCCTAAAATTTTTATACTCTCCTATAAAAAAAGACACACTTCTTCAAGAAATGCGTCAGGTTGATAAAATCATATAAAGTTTTTACAAACCCTTCATTTGTAGTAATCAAAGAGGTTTGTATATTTCCCAGCTCTACCTAATTCCCCACCCATAGCTGAACCTCGTTCCACAACTAATTATGAAATATCCTTTTTATATTGCACTACCAAGTAAACTCCACCAGCTAAAAATGCTAGCCCATATTTGAACAAGAAAAAGATGTTCCACATATAATCTCTAGGGAAAATCATGTCACATATTATTACTACCCCCAACACACAGTAAGCACTTTTCAAAGAGATTATATTTGTTCGTTCATCTTTTGGCCCCATCTTTTTATGCATTACATAGGCAAAAATTGCACTACCAATAAGCAGTAAAAAACTAACACCTATGAGAAGATTCCAATTTCCCGTAGATTGTTCAGCCCAGGACTTTAATGGGGAAAACATTGCGCTATGGATATCTGAGAAAAACTTATTTATCATGTTGATTCTCTCCTTTCACATAAGTAAAAATATCGTTTACATCCACATTAAAAAACTCAGCTATTCGAAAAGCTAACAGCAGCGTCGGAACATAATTTCCTTTTTCCATGACGAAGATGGTTTGTTTGGAAACCCCGACTTTCTCTGCTAATTCTTGTTGAGACATTCTGGCAAGTACACGATATTCATAAACCTTATTTGATATCGAATCACCATAATCTTTCTTCATAACAACCACCTCTTGAATCAAATTATAAAACACACTTTACCAAAAGTAAAGTATACTTATACAAAATATTAAAACTGTTTTATTTATGATTACCTTACTTTTGTTCAAGAGAAGCTAGAAACAAAAAGAACCTAACGAAATTCTTCATAATTCCGTCAGGTTCACATATTGAATTGGTGTGCTATATAGTTATATAGATATTAAAGTGTGTATTCGAATACGGTCAGTTATAAAAATTATTGAGCTAGTAAAAAAGATGGTCATAAGCCATTTTCGGCTTCAAGACCATCTTTTTAAAAGCTGATTCTATTACCTATTAAAGTTGGATAAATTGTTGAGTCCAATAGTTACCATCTGCAACATAACCTACTCCAATATGCGTATAATTAGCGTTTAGGATGTTTGCACGGTGACCTGGAGAGTCCATCCATGCTTGTACAACTTGAGCAGGTGTTGTTTGTCCTTGCGCAATGTTTTCACCTGCTGCACGGTATGAAATTCCAGCTGCTTTAATTTGATCAAACGGGCTTCCGTAAGTTGGACTGTTATGGCTGAAGTAATTATTTTTTGCCATATCCTCTGATTTTGCTTGAGCTACTCCCATTAATGGTGTGTATATTTCAAGTGGTTTAAGACCAGCTTTTGCACGTTCAGCATTTGTTAAATCTACTACTTGTTTCTCAAATTCAGAGACTGATTGATTCACATTTGTAGTAGGTGTTTTTGTTGGTGCTGCTACTTGTTGAATATTTGTTGGTGCTTTTGTAGTGTTGCTTGTTGCTGGTTTTGCTGTTTGTTTTGTTGGTGTTTTTGTTGTATTGCTTGTTGCCGGTTTTGCTGGTGTTTGAGGTGTTTTTACCTCTTTTTCTACTGGTTTATTAGTAGTTTCATTTTGCGTTGATCTCTCTACTGTATTTAATGCTTGAATTACTTTATTAGCATCTGAAGCATTTAACGTATTATTTACTAGATCTTTAACTTTACTAATATCAAGTTGCCCATTTTGTAAAGAGATGTTCCCAATTAATTGATATGCAATTGCTTGATAGTTATCCCCTTTCATCATTTGAATGATTTGAGGATTAGCTTCAACCTTAACTTCTTTATTTAAACTAGCTGCATCTGCTGAAGTGAAAGATGCTCCGAATAAAGTTGCTGCAATTACTGAACCTGCTAAAAATTTTTTCATGTTTGTATTCCTCCCTTTCTTTCTACAACAACTATGTTACAGTACAAATTGTGTAATAAAGGGCCCATAAACTGGTAAGAATGACAGTCAACTATAAAAGATTAATAGATTAAATAGTTTCATTCTATAAATCTCCCATATACAACCAGTCAAAAGGAATTTTACCACTGAAAAGCTATTGACATGTTTATATAATTATAATATAATACAAAACTTTTACTCCTATGTTACAGCTACGTAACGATAATCTCTTCAATTATATTAACTAACTATTTAGTTCGATAGTAGCCCATCTAATGGAACTGTTCATATAAATTCTGAATTGTTAAACTATTAACAACTTCCAAGATTCCACATAAAACTTATTTCTATCAGGAGGGATACAATGGAACAAAAGTTACATTTATTGCCGTATCTAGTGAATGCGGTAGTTGAAGAAGTGTCTGAAGTGCCAAAAAGTATTGAGTTGATTGCTGCTCCAAAAATTTGGGAGAAATCTAAAGGTAATGGAATCACTGTCGCAATATTGGACACAGGCTGCGACGTCAACCATCCTGATTTAAGTGAACGTATTATCGGCGGAAGGAATTTCACTGGTGATGATCAAGGAGACCCTAATATATACACCGATTATAACGGTCATGGAACACATGTTGCTGGGACAATTGCTGCCATTCATAACGGTAAAGGCGTAGTTGGTGTTGCACCAGAAGCAAGTTTATTAATTGTAAAGGTACTTGATAAAAATGGATCAGGGCAATACGACTGGATCATCAATGGAATTAATTATGCAGTTGAACAAAGAGTCGATATCATCTCCATGAGCCTCGGCGGTTCCGTCGATGTACCTGAGTTACATCAAGCGATTCAAAACGCAATCGCAAATCAAATTCTAGTTGTTTGTGCCGCTGGAAATGAGGGAGATGGAGAAAGTTCTTCAGATGAATTGGCCTACCCTGCTTGCTACAATGAAGTCATTAGCGTTGGATCCATTAATTTGCAACGCCGTACTTCTGATTTCTCAAATTCAAATAATGAAGTGGACCTAGTAGCTCCTGGTGAAGAAATCCTTTCAACATTTTTAAACGGAACTTATGCAAGGCTAAGCGGAACTTCGATGGCCACACCACATGTATCCGGTGCACTTGCACTCATAAAAGATATTTCCGTCAAGAACTTTGAACGAGATTTAACAGAGGATGAGCTGTATGCCCAACTAATCAAAAGAACAATTCCATTAGGTAACTCGCCAAAACTCGAAGGGAACGGTTTGCTTTACTTAACAATAGAGGAATTCTTATCAGAAGTGTACAACCAAACGATATCTGTACAGGTAATGAAAATATAATGAACATGCTAGAATTGCTATCTTCGGAATTTGAAGCGGCCAAGGAAGACTTTTTAAACTTTAAAGAAAATCGACCTTATTATGATGAGAAGAAAGATAATGAAATTAAAAAACAATACTATAAGAGGCTTTCATTTGAAGAGGCTAACCTGTCAAACAGCCTGCACAATCTAATAGAAAAAACACATACTAATCCATTAAACTACAAACCACACCGTTATGTGTATCCTTGGGTTGATTTGCAGGAAGATGGTACATTAAAAAGTCTTTATTCAGGAAAATGGATGGACCCACTTTCAGTTATCGAGAAAGATATTCAGCTCCATGAAATGCAGGCAAAGGGTCTAATCAGCATTTTATCGGATGCCCAATTTAATTGTGAACATGTAGTCCCTCAATCATGGTTCGATAAGAAAGAACCAATGAGAGGCGACTTACATCATTTATTTGCCTGCGAACCTTCTTGCAATAGCAGTCGCAGCAATTATCCATACTACGATTTCCACGATTATATCCCTGAAGGAATGATTTTTGGAATTAAAGAAGGTTGTGGCAAAGCGGAAGAAAGTAAATTCGAACCAGAATATGGAAAAGGAATCGTTGCTCGAGCAACATTCTATTTCCTCATTCGCTATCCTAACGCGATAAAAAAAGAACATGTAAACGTCTCTTTATTGCTTAATTGGCATCAGATATTTCCTGTATCTACTTATGAAAAACATCGTAACCTTGCGATCCATGAACTACAAGGCAATCGAAATCCGTTGATAGATTTCCCAGAGAGCGCTGAAAGGTTCATCAACATAAGATAAAGTGCTCTAGTGTACTTCCCTAGTTTCTATTATGGAAAGCCATTTGGCAGCAACTGTTAAAAGACAAACGGAATTCGAATATTCGGATTCCGTTTGTCCATTTTCTATTGTGCAAATAAATTCGTCCGAGTTATAAACTTAAACTTAAACATTATGTATGAAAGAAATATATAATAGACTGACTTCTTTGCAACTTTAGGAGACCTTCTCGAGTATTTTTTATATCATTTTTATTCCTTACTAAACCATATTGCTTACATAAAATTGTTGGCTAGGAAGATAATATGAACAATATCTTAGAAAGGAGAAAATATTCGTGAAACAGGCTTTCCTCATAACGATGATCTTTGCTATTAGTATTTTGTTTCCATTAGCACCCTCCTCAGCTGCTGAAAGTCAAGTAAAAGCAGCATTCATAAGGGGCGGCAATTTGTGGGTTTTAATAGATGGCCAAGAAACGCAAGTAACAGATTCGGGCAAAGTATTCGCTAAACCTGAGTGGTCAAAAGATGGAACTATGCTCGTTTATCAAGAAGAAGCACCTTCTCAATTTGATAAAGAAGAAGAAACTCAGTCAGAAATATGGATTTATCATATTAACACTAAAGAAAAAAAGAAAGTCTTTTATAATGGTTTTTCACCTGAATGGGCACCGCATAAAGACGTTATTGCTTATAAAGACCATGTGATTCTAGATATCTCAAACTTTAAGCGCTTCTATAATATTGCAACTGGTGTTAGCGATTTTGAATGGTTACCAGACGGTTCTGGCTTCCTCCTTTCAACAGCTGGTACTCTTCGCCCGGATGGTTGGTCAAGTGCCTCCTTGTTTACTAAAAAAGTTGGTGACAACTATGAAGACATTGTACTGTTTGGAGGAGTAGAACCTTTCTTTACACTACCAAGAGAAATCGGGACAACGGAACAAAACAAACTGATTGCGGTTTATGCTGATCAGTTAACCTATTCTCCAAGTGGAAAGTGGATTTCATTTGTTGTGTCTCCAACCGCCTCTTGGTCCATGGATAGCAATATGGTTTGTGTCATTGATAATACAGGAAACAACTTTGAAGTGTTAGACGAAATGATTTTACATGTAGGTCAGCCTAAGTGGGCACCTTCCTCTGATACTTTAGCCTATATCGCTGGTGGCGGAAGAATTGTTTTTGGTTTTAAAAATAAAGACTTAAAAGTTAAGGAAATGCCTGTTTCAGGAACACTAACCCCTGAGAATTACGCGGATCTTGATTTTAATTGGATTACGGATAACGAACTAGTAACATCGAGAATAAAGGAACAAGAATGGACAAATGACTTTAGCCAGCACCCGCTTCCAGTGCTTTATTCTATCAATATTGAAACAAATAACCAAACCCAAATTACCACTCCTCCTAAAGGCTTTGGAGATTACGCCCCTCAGTACGTCCCATCGATGAATAAGCTCGTTTGGCTAAGGGGAACTTCTATTACGGATACGGGTAGGAACCTCTGGAAAGCCAACACGGATGGAACAGAAGCAACGGAATGGATTCGTGATGTAGATGCGATTGTATTTTATAATTAAACACAATGACTCTCCTTATAGTAGTTGTGTTAACACTGCCAAAAAGGGTCTCAGTTACCTTTCATGAATAAATATTATCCATAGGGTTACTGAGAGCTCTTGAGGTATTGCCCCAACATAGTTACACCAATCGGTCTCATTAAACAGTAAAAAAGAGCACAATTTCTTCGGGAGAAATGCACTCATAGATTGAATCATCATTAAACTTCTTCTTGATAAATGTCTAATTTGATTGGTTTAAAGTTTAATACGATTTTAAATTCCTCTAGGTTTTCGATATGACCAAAGAAATCGTCTATATTATCATAGTCCATTGACCATTCTGATACCTCTAACTTTTTTAATTCATCTGTTGGTTCAAACAAACATTCACAGTGTAGTTGTTCCATGTGTGTGTGATTCTCACCGTCATTTAAAGTAAATTGACGTACCAAATCAAAATAAAAGAGTTCCTCTCCAGAAAACGCGGAAACACCACATTGAACTAAAATTTCCTTATCCTCTTCACCATCAACAGGGTCCTTACAAAAAGCCTTAAACGTTTCCCAAACATTTTTTATATCCTTGGAATTTTCACTAATCAGATTTTTAAGAAAGCTTTCAACATTCCTAACAGTAAGCATTGCTACACCTCCAATACTATTATGGAAATAATAATAGTAATTTAACACGCACACTTATAAAAATTAACCTTTCTCTTTAGTTTGGAATTGGCTCATCTTCATTAAATGAAATAGATTCAGCTTTGTACATTTCCCCATCCCAACCATACCTCACTTTTAGAGTACCAATACTTGCTTCAGGGATAGATACGAATACCGTTGTATAGCCATAAAGAACTCCATTCTCAGATTGATAATCTTCAATTGACCCTACTCCAGGCGATGCATCAACCGTATGATAATTAAATTCCGAATAGTCGACATGATATTTCTCTTGACCAATCGAAATTACTATTTCATTACCGTTTCGTCTCATTTTCACAAGCCGTTTAACTGCATCATTAATGGATTCAACTGGAACTTCGACGTATCTTCTGATAGGATCTTGCACTTGATTCAATACGTGAATTTCCTTTGTGGATACACCAGATCCCGCACCCGAAACTAGCGCAACAATTATATCTTTGAATTCATCTCCATTTATATCTTCATAAAAAAGGCTTGGTGCAAATTGAACATTAACCCAATTTGGAAAATTGTAAAACAATTCGCCGCCAACATGGTCGACTCCACCACCTACTTGAACAGTAAAGTTTTGTGTGGCCTCGCTATCTGCCTTATCTGCAATTAGAAATATATTTTCATACCATACATCTGAGATTATATAGGATGTTACCACCCTCTGAGCTCCGTATGCTTTTCCAGTATAGCAACATAACAACAGTATCAAAAAACTCGTAAGAAGTTTCTTCAATCTTTTTCATTCCTTTATCATTCAATAAGAGGAGGATACTAGTTAGCCTTCTTAAAGATATTTAGAGTATATTTTCTCCAAATAGACCTTTATTAACCCTTGTAAATATTACTTTCTGTAAAATCGTACGAATTAATAATTGTCTTATGATAAAAAAAGGCACTTCCCATATTGGTAAGCACCTGATAAAAGTGTAATTGAACTAGCTTTAAAAGTATTCTTCCAACTTTTGGGCAACCAGTGTTAGTTCTCTCTCGAAATCTCTCTGTGGATCTCCCCATTGATATTTTTCAAAAAAGTCTTTCCCAAATGCATCCACTATTAACTGTATATCATTAATGAAAACTCTTAATTCTTCTGTTTCTTTATCATTTAAATTTCCCTTATTCGTCGCCTGACCCAACCTATACAATAAGTCCATAGAATAAAAATTAAAATCACTGAAATTTCGAGGAAATTCGACGATTGACAACGATTGGAATGAACGGTTCTTTTGAAACTCTAATGCCAGCATATAAAATTTATGTGGTTCGATAGAATTTAAGTTTCCAGTTTCCATAGTCATTGCAGTTCGATAATAAGTAGCAATATATTCTTTATATATTTCTCTTTGCTCCCTTTCAATCAATTGATGTTGTTTAAACGCAATATATCCTAACGAAATTATAAAGATTAAAAATACAACAATAAGATACTTAGTTATTTTTTTCATGAAATGTTACCCCAATTTGTAAATTACTAATGGTCATTAATGTCACTTCTATTTTCTAATAAACAGAACTATTTATTCTTTTACTACCAACTATGTACTTGCATAATTAACATTTAAATTGCTCCTAGAAATGCGTTTCTAATTTAAACGCGCTGTACTGCCTTATCTTATTATTAACATCACTATCAGAATTATCGTATAAAAACACATAATGATTCGAAGTAAGTTATTTAATTGATTCTAAGGAACGTGCTATAAACAAAACGAAATGCTGGCGCGTAACAGGCGCGTTTGGAAGAAACTTGCCGTTTGACCCTATTGTAATGCCATTGCTTGCCAGTATTTGAACATACGGATATGACCAGTCAGATGGAGAAACATCACTAAATTCTTTTACTTCGCCCTTCATTTTTAAGTCAAATGCCTTAACTAAAATCGTCGCTAATTGTGCTCGAGTCAATGTAAATTTCGGTTTCATATCACCACGATCTCCATCAACTATACCAGCTTCGTACATTAGTTTAATTTGTTCATAATAAGGATTCGTTGTAGAAACGTCGTCAAATTCTCTAGTTGTACGGACTTTCGATAAATTAATTTCATCAACAGCGGCAAGCATTAAAAAAGCATGTTCACGTTTAATAAAATCATGGGGCTTAAATGTGCCATCGGTATAACCGTTAACAATTTTTCGTTTTTTGATTGTCTCAATTTGTTCATAATATGGATGGCTAAATGGTACATCCGTAAATGATTGCATGCGAACGAGTAGCGTATATGGTGACATACCATCATAAGAAATACTTGTAGTAACTTTTAGATCGTAAGTGCCGGCTTTAATGGCTGTCTCTAAGATTGTCGGTGTATTTTCTTGATAATTTCCCTTTTGTGCTTGGAATGAATGATCTCCGTCTAAGTAAAGGTGTCCACCAATTAGTTTGCGATCTAATTGTATTTGTATGACTCCATCTTTCTGCACATCAATTTTATAATAATCATTTGAATTGTTATAGGGCGAACCACTATAGAAAAAACCATGTAGCAATGTATTGAACGGTAATTTCATTGCATTCTCTTTATTCACGTTTTTTCCAGTCTCTGTTAGAATCGTTGGATCTACTGTTTCAGCTGAGACGGTAAAGGCATAATCTACGGACGGTTCATTTGCGTTCGAAAAATGTACTTTAACAAAGTAAGTTCCAGTATCCACGAACTGTTTCATCGTACTATCAAAACGGTAGTTAGATTGAATGTATCCAATTTTCTGTAAGTCTTTATCGTATAAGGTGAAGCCAACCAAATTTGCATTTACCTGAGAATTGAATAATATATCTGAATGCATCGTAACAATACTACGTTTTGGTATATTGATTTGGTAATAATCAGCCTTATTATTAATGCCCGAGTCTAATTCACCGATAATTCGTGTATCGAATGGGATTACATTTGCCTCTTCGGCTGTATCGTTTTTTTCTAAATCAAAACTTCCTACTTCAGATAATTTATAGGAAACGGCATATTCAACCGGTATATTTATAAAGAACTCTTCACGAATACCCACTTTATAGGTACCTGCTCGCAAATCAACATGATGTGAAGAATGATTCCCTTCTAAATCTTTTATAGAGATCGTAATCGCGCTGTTGTCAGATGTCCAAATTTGTAGCTTTGCGTCCCCTACATGTTGAAAGGTAAATGTTACACGTTGATCCTTCTCAAGTGAAATGGTGTAATAATCGATTGTACCATCAATCGTTCCATGTACAGTCTCGTCAGTTTTCCCTTCAATTTGATCATTTTCTTCCCAAATTGGATAGCTTGAAAGTTCTTCTGCCTCCGCCTCTGTAATACTAGTTGTCCATAACAAGAAAAATAGAATAAGTGATAATTTCTTCATATATTTTGCTCCTTTATATGTACCTATCATAGCATGCAGTTCTTGAAATTCTGCTCTCCAATTTTTGGTGAAATATATACAAAATGTTTAATACAACTAAAAAAACGTTGATCCCTGGTTGAATCAACGCCTTTTACAAAAATTAATATCTAATTCATAAATTTCTTTAAACTAAAAATCAATAACAAATAGAACTAATGATACGTTTATTGGCTTACTATTGTTCTAGACCAGAACTAAACTCTATCAAATCGGAAATTATATACTCTTTTTCAAACTGTTCATTTTTGTTATTAAACCATGATACATTGATTTTCTCATCACTGAATGCTTTTTTGAGATCATCATCACTCAATGCCTTTGCATAGAAGACAACTTCTTGATAATACATTGCAAAATTCTCGCTATCATTATCTTGGCTAAAGCCACTTCCATAGCTCAAACGACTAATTCCATCAATTTCATTAAAAACTTGGAGTAAATTATTAAAGTTATCGATTTCTATATCTCTCTCTTTAATAGAATCATCATGTTCCATCTGGAAATCAAATTCAAACCTTTTATAGTCGCTAATTAACCCCTTACTTCGTCCCGTTTTAATGTATTCATCTTCACTTATTGGAGAAATTATCACTTCAATTTTCAAGTTAGGTTTTGGTTCAGTGCATGCAGAAAGTAGTATTACACAAAATAGTACTGTAAATATCAAATTGACTTTTTGCATTCTATTCCCCCCCGAAACTTTATTATATCCAAAACTAACATGTATCTTGAATGAAGAATCTCTAATGTTAATTTCTCTAAACTTCCTTATCTATTAATAGTAAGAAGTTAGCGAGATCATCTCCATTAAAAAACCTAATTCCATTTACAGTTACTACTTCTTGGCTAATTTCATATGAATCAATTCTTCGTATTTGTTTCCAAGTTTTCAGAAAATGTTCTAAGTAATTAAGATTTGTAAACATTTCTGCTCTACTATTACAATCTCATCAGATATTTTTTCTTTCAGCTTTAATAATCCTTTTGTATAATCAATAAGTTGCTAATTCGATCTAGCAATTTGCTGAGCAAAATCATTTGATCTTAAACACTCTCTATGTAAACAGGTGAAGTAATATGAACGAAAATAAAGATAATATAGAAGAAGTAATTCTACTTTCTGACCCATCCCAACAATTAGTCCACCCTTTTTATAATAAACAAATCGTCTTTACAGGGGCTCTATCCACAATGACTCGTTCAGAAGCTGCAAAAAAAGTAAGAGCTTTTGGAGGAATTTTGCAAGGAGCGGTTACAAAGGAAACAGATTTTTTAATACTCGGCGATAAGCGTCGTGGAATTAGCTCAAAACAACTTAAGGCAGAACAGTTAATGAGACTTGGCATAGACATACAAATTTTACCAGAGGGTGATTTTATTTGGATTTTATCTATGCCTAAAAATCAGCTACCGCCAACTTTAGGGTAACATCGAAAACTTTAGCTTTACATCGTTAAGGAGAAAATAATAAAAAGCCTAATTCCCCGGGCATTAAATTAGGATATAGGCCTTTGCACATTTTTATTGAAAAAGTCAGAAAATACATGGCAACAAATGAGATAATTCTAGGCATGTTAGTCAAATATCTATTAATTTCTACGAGATAACATTGCAATATAAAGGCCAATCGAAATTACAAAAATTTCTAAAAGTTACTATTTACTAATCTGACAAATGAACAAAGTCATCTACTATAAGAGTAAATGCACTAGGATCTAAGTTATTCATCTCAACGATTTTATAGATAATGGATTTCACTCTATCTTTTTCTATTTCTGTTGCTTCTTTATTCGATAAAATAATAGTTATTTGAATATCTTTTTTCGAAGTAGCTGCTATCACTGCTCGAAATGCATATCCTTCTTCCACTAATTGATGATTTACTTGATCCATTATTCCACGACTTCCATAGAATAAATTCTCAATTTCCTCAAAATTCTTATTACTTTCTGCCATTTCATCAGAAATTTGTGTATGTATACTCTCAACTACCTTTTCTTCTAAATTGGAATTACTGATATATGATAGAAAGATAATCAATAATATAATGACCCCAATACTAAACAAGGTAATTTTGCCCTTTTTCAGCTTGTACACTTCCTTTTTAACTCAATATATGAGTGAACAAGAGAGAAAAGTCAACTTAATTTATCAAACACTAAAGCGCAATCCAGAAAAATAAAACTAATTTTGGTAGCAAGTCTCATATTTATCCTTCATTAATAAACTCTTACAAGCTAAACCTGTTTCGTGATAAATCTCTTTACCAATTTTTAATTCAATACTCCTATTGGAATTAGGATAACCAGGTTCTTTATTTAGAATATACAGCGTTTCCTCATCCAGCCATTGCATAGAAAAATTGCTTTTTGCATCAGCATAATAAATTACTTGACCATTATTTTTTGCATTATTATTTGTAATTTCAACCCATACATTAACACCGCCTACTGCACCACCATATGGTTCATAATAGGCATTAGCTATATATTCTTCAGTTGGTGATATTACAGGTCCGGGTCCCTTTTGAATGGATCCTCTATCAATTTTGCTAAATGTAAAGAAGTACATTTCATATACACAAATTGAAGATACAAGTACAATCCCGGACAATGTTGAAACTAGCAATTTTTTAGGAAAAGGTCGCTTATTAAAGAACGAAATTATTATATTAATACATAAAATCAAAAATAGTATAGTGGTAATAAGAGCAATTAATAAACCAAAGTAAATTAAAATATTGACCACCTCCTAAGTTCAAAAACAAATGAAAGTTTTAACAATTTCACAATACTGTACTTTACGTAAAACTGCTCCATTCTAACATAACAAAAAGCCCGTAATTGTCATTTCTTTATACCCGTCAGTGTAAAACAACTCATATTTATATCCTCAATTGGTTACCTTATTTCTAAATTTCTGTACAACAACTTGCTCAAAAACGCGAACAAGTGTATATCTTGAAGTTTCTGATTGTGGAATCCCCTGTCATAAATCTTTAATAACAAACAACATCAATTTTTCTGAGTTTATCAGATATTAATCTGTTTGATTATTCGATAACTCCTCAAGTTTCTTTTCAATCTCTTCAATCCGCATTTGTTGTTTCCAAATAACGGTTATAAATATCGTTAAAACGAAAGTGATTAATATTATTAAACCCCAAATATTGGTTAAAATAAATCCACCGAAGAAAAACATTCCGATCAAGACAACGACAAAGCAACCTAAAAAAGCAGCTAAAAAGTCTCTCAAGTTTTTACCTCCCTGTAAGTTAAATGAAATAGATGCATTTCTTACTAATGTATGCGACCGTTACTTACTCATCTACGAAAGGAAAACCTCAATTCATATTTAGTTATAGCCAAACCCTTTTGCGTTCATTTCCCCGTCTACCAATTCCATAACTCCACTTCACCTAATTGCTCCCCTTGAACAAATGAAAGGTCTTGCAATTTTAACAACTCTTTTACGGGACCTGTTACAACTGCTCCATACACAATAAACCCTTCGTCTACTAAGTATTGATATTTCTCTTCTAAATGACCAAGTCCTAAGAATTGCTCGAAATAACTTTCGGATTTAGTTAACATTTTCTCCATGTTCTTTAACATTAGCTGTTCGCTTTCGTTCACTGACTCTTCATCTAACCATCGGATTCGCATAGTTTCATGGTAATCTTCATCATGATCTTTTCCACCAGTTAAACCCAATACCTGTGAAACGATGATCATTTTACTGCTACCAGTATAAGCGCCTGGATCATAATCCTTAAATTCACCCGTATACAATGGCATCCATAGTATATGAAGATCATAATCGTGCAAAGATTCCACTAATTGCTTGGATGTCATAAAATCTGTAGTGGAAAAAGCAAGTTCTGCAACCGTTCCCTCAGGAAGTATCTCCAATGACTCCCATACATTCCGTGATGTATTAGCCTCAAGTTTTTCCCCTGTCCTTGGATCTTCAGGAAGTGAAAAGGAGAACTGTCCCAATCTATCCAAGCCGGGATGCGAATAATGAATACTCGAATTTGAGTCAGATAAACTCTTCGTTACTTCTGCTTTTCCGATAACAAAATCTTCTTGCCCAACTATTTTCGTTAAGTTGTAGGAAAAGTTCTTCGTTCCGAAAAACGTTTGTTGTTCATCTTGAATTTCAAAATCACTACGTACATTCGGAACTGTCCATTCTAAAGCAAGACTTGAGAAAAACGCATGTTCATTTGCTTCATTGAACTCATCTGCTATAATATTCACAACGTTTATATACACAGCATATAGAAACGCAATAATTAAAAATACCAATAAAACCTTGAACGGTAATGTATTTCTTGATTTTTTTATGTTTCGTTTATCAACTTCTATATTCGAATCCATCTTCTTTCCCCTTTCCATCGGCAAATTCATTGTATAATTCAACCCAAATTTTAACATATATTTTCCACTAAATGTGACTCCACAAAAAGATAAGCACTTTCCTTTTGGTGAGGAAAGCACTCGAATGAAAATAAACATACTTATGACAATCTCTAAAACAATTTATACAAATCAATACAAATGACCTTTTCTGACTAAAAAATGATGGTACTAATATATATCACTACTAAAAAAGTTAATAGAATTAAGGCAACAACGGATCTTGTTATTTCTTCTTCTCCTTCTGCATGTTTAAGTCTTTCCTTATACTTTTTCCATAAAAAATAACTTGCAACGAAAAATAAAACAGCTAAAAGAAAACTTTGACTTACAGGAAAAATGAATCCTATTATGATTAAAGCTGTTATTATTGCATAATACAGCTTATTTTTCATTTCAATCCACCTCCACTCCCCAAGGTCAAAGACATCCCATTAAATATGAGCTTCATCCAAATTTTAACATAAATAACTTATATCTTGGAATAAAATTCGAGTGCTAAAGAAAAGCTCAAAACCTAATACTCTCTATTTAATTCCCCGATAGGTGTGAAAATAATAGTTTTTCCAAATAAACGATTTGTTTCGTTTTCTAATTCTGTTTGTGACATGGGGCCATTTATTTCTTGTGTCTCTTTTTCAATTATCCAATAAGAATAATCATCATTAGTAGGATTTTTTGGCGACTTTTCTATACCTCTCTCATTAGTCTTTAAGTGCAATTGTTTTGCAACGATAAATTGATGATCCCACCACACAGCTGTCACTTTGGTTGGCACATATAAGTAATTAATAAAATTTTCATTTTCTGTTCTTACTGGTTCCTCTCCATAAATTGCAATTTGATGGGCAGATAGTCTATCAATTCGAAACCCATCATCTAAAGGGATTGTATAGTCTGCTAAGCCAGCGCATCCTGTTAAGATCAAACAGCTTAACATCAATAATAATTGTTTCAACTCACCCACCCCATTTATCAATAATGGTAATTAAATTACTTCTTTTAGCTTTAAACCTACTAAACCACTAAGATTAATAAAGAATCTTAGTAAAAAAGCGCGTTCTCTGGTAATATCGCCATTTCCCGTAACTCCAATTGAATTTAATGAATTGTTAATTCTTTAATCCTAATATAAAGCCGTTTTGCGATATTCATTATGGAGAATCGAATACTTTCGATACCTCTTAAACTAGAGAGTTTTATTTGAATTACTGCTTCTCTTTTATCTATCACTTCATTCATATCCTCCAGTTCGTTCCCAAAAATTTGAGTAAGCTCATTAACGAAATTAGTTATCTTTTCATCATTTCTTTTACCTACAAAAACTGAAATTTTTATTCGGTGTTTTTTTCCTTTCGAAAGTAACCTTTGTCTTATTACCCCAATATATGAATTGTCATTCGATTCATAATGTCTGGGATCACCAAAGAATCTTGCATGACCACAATGTTGACAAATTGCTACATTTCGAATGTTATAAAAAGTAGGACTCATTTGTTCAACATTTAAATAAAATTCATATGGTATAAACACATCATGAGAACAAAATTGGCAGATTACTGGTACATCAAAAATAAAAAGATGACTCCTTTTTTGAAATAAATCAGCACTCATTCGTTACTCACTTCCGTATATTGGATAATGGATACATGTTTTTGCAATACATGGTCGAATTGCTTTTTATCTTGGAACATCTGGATATTAGCACATACCGTACATCTAAATGCTTGCAATATCAGTTGCTCCTTTAGGTTTTTAATATCATATTGGACTTGATCTAAATAGATTTCACAATGTCGAAACCGGCTGTTCTCGCAAAACGAACAAATAAGCTGCTTTTCCCGAATTTTTATCTCATAAATACCATCTCTTATAACCATTCTCACACCTCATGATAGTGTTATAGTTTCAATTCCTGAAGTCTCATCTAAATTTTAACATAATTATCCAAAATAGTTCTTAGTTAGTGAAACACCATATAATTGGCCAGAAAGAACATTAGAGCTTATAAAAAAAAGACGCAAATTCAATTTCTGAAATTGCGCCCCAATAGTATCTATTTACATTTTACTATGAAAATATCTTCTCTATTAAACTGTTAAAAAATCAGGCAATTGGTTTTCACGTTTGTCCAACATAATCTGTTCTGGCTGAATACCTTGATTACGCAGTACTTCGATGTTCTGTAAAAGGAACTCGTCACTACCAACAATATAGTATATACCATCCTTGTCATTAGCTAACTTTTTCACTTGTTCATAGTATTCTTTACGATTATCCACGAATTCTGACACAAATTTTTTGTCAGGCGCAGATTTAAAAATATCAGTGAATAAATAATCCTTTGATGAGTCAATGTTTAACGAATGAATTTGATTGACATTGTCAGCACGTTCGAAATAGTCTAGTAAAAAGGATCTAAAAGTTGCCAAGCCAACACCTGATGACAACAGGTAAACATTTTTATTTTCTCGTTTAAGAGGGACATTCGAATGAATTTTAAATAGCGCAACTTGATCGCCGACTTTTAGATTTCTTAAAATCGATTTAAACTCTGAGCATAGTTCTTTTATTCTTGTTGTTATACCGATTACATTTTCTTTCGGTAAAGTTGAGATTGACATATGGCGAACCAAGCTTTTGTTTGGTTTATCTCCAGCATTGAACCCCTCTAAAGCAAGATGTGTGTGGGAGCCTTCTACCCATGTAAACCCTTCCGGAACATCAAGCATATATGTTTTAACTTCAGGCGTTTCCTCAATAATCTTATTTATTTTCGTCCAGTAAATTTGCATGACAAATCCCTCTTTTTCAATAATATATGGTCACTACCTAGTATACATTGAATGATAATTATTCTCAATTAAAAAGATTATTTGTTTCAATTAATCTATGTGATTTTAAATGAATTTGTTTATACTCGATAGATAATAGAAAAAATTTTTTACTATTGTCTACTTTCTCAACACTTCATTCGTTGTATAAGTGAGGAGGAAAATTATGAAACAGAAAAACGCATTCACCTCCTATCTAATTCACGTTGGAGAGGAAGTGTTTCTACTTTTACGCTCAAAAGGAGCATCAAAAGAAGATGCAGAAGACATTATCCAAAATACATTTTATAAAATTTATTCTATGTTAACTGACCTAGACGAGAAAGGAATTCGTCCATGGTTTTACCGGGTCGCCCTTAATGAATTTATTGATTTAAAGCGGAGAAGGTTTCAGCATAATACCCCACTTTCTGATGAAATCCAATCAAAATTAACGAGTGGGAATGCTGATTTTGAACAGCTTTTTAATCAAGATGAAATCATGTATTTGCTTAAAAATGTAAAAAAGGAATATAGAGAGATTTTCTTTTTGAAATATTACTACGACTTATCTTACGAGGAAATCGCACAATTACTTCATTTACAGGTGGATAATGTAAAACAAAAGTTATACCGAGCAAGAAAAACAATTCGTACAGAAGTTGGAGGGATTAAAGCATGGATTCACCGATTCAAAAAGCATTAACAAAAGCAAAAAGAAAACAATGGATATTCATTACGCTTATTTCTATTGTCGTTTGTGTCATTTTACTATTTACATTTTATCGACTTGGAAATTTTTTAGCTGCTCAAAATACAATGCGGTTACATGACAGATTATTTTTACAACACGCAATTTCTCAACCTAATGTTAATATTGATTCTCAGGTAACAGCAAATTCCTCAATGTTTGGGGGAAACATTATTACAAATCGCTCTAAAGATATAAATGGCTATCTCGTTCCTTGGAGTACATTAACGAGTTCATATTCGTGGTTTGGTGCCTCCATTGACTACAACGAACTAGTTCCTGGCTTTCATTCAAGTGGGAATAATCATTTTGAATACGATAAACAAACAAAGCAAAAAGTGGCAACCTTTTATCATCCAGACATTGATGAATATTATGACGGTGTTGAAAATCAACTCGAAGAAATTGTTCAAATGGAAAACTACGTTGCTGAAGTAGCAATCTCATTTAAAGAGCCATTAACTATCGAGCAAGTTCGTCAAAACATACCCCAAAATTTAAATATAGCTTGGCTATATATGACGTCAAGAATTGTAGATGAAGAAGTTGGACCATCAGGTTTACCAGTTTATGGTTATGCGGATTCCGATCTTACAAAAGAAGCATTTGATGGATTTATCAATGATTTAAAAGAATATGATAAAGATCAATCCATTGAAGAAATCCAACAATATATTAAAAAGAATGAAAACAAACCATTTAATGAAGTTACCATATTAGGAGTTATGTTAACAGGTCGTACAGAAAATTTTAAAGAGTTGTTAGACAAGGACTTTATTCGAGGGGCATCAGTCGGAGTAACTGCACCGACTGTTCCGTATATTCAGCCAACAAAATAATAATTAATATATCTATTTAACTAAACTAATCATTTTTTTTTTTTGCAATAGATAACTAATATAATAGTAGTTTTACTATGTGTAAATATACTCCCAAAAATCGATGCACTATTTTGGAATTCGTTCGACAGTATAAAAGAACAACCCTTTATCCCAAATACCCTTATAGAGAAATTTTCAAAATTACGATATTATTAAGTTAATATTGGAGGGAGTGTTATTTTATGGAAATGAAGATTCCAGAGGTTACTTTAAATGATGGATTAACTATACCTGTAATTGGTTTTGGTACATACCCGCTTAAAGGCAATGATGGCGTTAACGCTATCGTAAGTGCGATTCATAACGGGTATCGCCTAATTGACTCAGCTTATAACTATGAAAACGAAGGAACGGTTGGTCAAGCTGTTCGCCGTAGTACTGTACCAAGGCATGAATTATTCATAACTTCCAAACTTCCGGGTCGTTATCATGAATACGACAAAGCAGTAGCAACTATCCAAGAATCACTATACCGAGCAAACCTTGCTTATTATGATCTTTACCTAATTCACTGGCCAAACCCTAGCCAGGATAAATATGTAGAAGCTTGGCAAGCTTTGATTGATGCTAAAAAATGGGGACTGGTTCGCTCAATCGGGGTTTGTAATTTCTTACCTGAACACCTAGATCGTTTGGAAAAAGAAACTGGTGTCAGACCAAGCATTAATCAGATTGAATTACATCCTTACTTTAACCAAGCAGAACAACGAAAATATCATGAAGAGAAAAATATCGCAACCGAATCGTGGAGCCCATTCACGCGTGGAATTAAAGATATAGAAATTGATTCACTTCAAACGATTGCTGCCAATCATAATAAAACAATTCCACAAATCATTTTACGCTGGCACTATCAACTTGGAGCGATTTCCATTCCTAAATCAGCATCACCTGTTCGCCAGTTAGAGAACATTTCTATTTTTGACTTCTCACTAGATGATGTAGAAATGGCTATGATTTCATCGTTAAGCAAACCTGATGGAAGGATAGCAAATCAGGATCCAGCGGTTTACGAGGAATTTTAATTAAGCACCACACATTTGATAAGAAAAGCCGTGCTATGCCCGGTTTTTCTTTTTTTTTAAGTAATCATTAAAATTGAACTAATCTGACCCTATAACTGTATGACAAAGCATTAAACAGCAGACTACTACCATCATAAACCTAAACTCACTAGAGTCACCTATTCTACGTTCCCATGCATGTCTCCATCCCCTTCTATGTCGTATAAAAAATTTGTATGGCGGGAATTATGTAACTATGAAAGAGGTGATTCGGAAATGTCTAATATGATGAAACAAGATGAAATTGAGACATTAAGAGAGTTAATTAAAGATATAGACATGGCTATGTTAACTACTGCTACTGAAGAAGGGCTCGTTTCTCGTCCCATGAAAACACAAGAAGTAGAGTTTGATGGTGACTTATGGTTTTTCACAAAAAAAGAGACGAATAAAGTTGATGAAATACATCACAATCAAGATGTTAACGTTGCCTATGTGGGGAAATCTTATGTATCCGTGCGTGGAAAAGCGGAAATCGTAGAAGATTTAGAGAAGAAAAAGAAATTGTGGAGTAAAATATATGAGAAAATCATGCAAACATCTTATGAAGATCCAAACATCATCTTAATAAAAGTAAATGTAGAAGCAGCCGAATATTGGGAATCAGGCAATTTCATTAAGAAGATTATCTATTACTACAAACGTATGACAGGGCAAAGTTCTAAATCGACAGACATTAATGAAACGATTGAATTGAATTAAGTAATTAACAATGGATTGTCTGATTAGAGGGCAATCCATTTTGTTATGTTAAGTATCCATAGTAAAATTTGAGAGTGCAACCTCTATAATAAATACACTTGATATTGTGTTTCATTTTGAACAATAACATCGAATACGTAAATCCGATGTTTCCCATCATCGTAAATTATTTTTCCTTCGTTACTTTTAGATCACTTAAATCAATCGTTACCGAATACTCACCTTCAATAGGATCTAACTCTAAGTAGTAATCCTTTACGTTATTAGCAATATCACTCATTCCATATAACCATAAAATTAATAGAACCAGTAATCCAAAGCAGAAATACAAAGGTTGGTCGGCCAATCAAAATTGTTTTTAATAGTAAACGTTGCCCATCCATGAATCCCCATCCTCCTAATAACATTCCCTATTTAAAGATCAGTTTAAATTATATGTACAATTAATAAGCAGTGTTCCCTTCTTCAATTAGGTTCAACGCCAATTTAGATTTCATAAGTAGCCGGAAAATTTCCGCTTAATAATAAAATAGAATAAAAAATAGTTGAAATAAACGGAGAGATTCCGTCTATCGCCTCGAAAAAGGTGAAAATGGGGGATTTTTCACTGCATAATCGGAAAATCTTCCCTTATGCACCCCAGAATATAAGTTCATTCGGCAATTAACCGAACAATCTCCGCTTATTTCACTTTCACTAGTCAATAAATTAAGTGCCAGAATTCTTATCGAATTAGAAGCGAGATGAATATAAACAGAAAAAAGAGTAACCCAGAAGACCTGTTTACTCTTTCGTCAGAAAGTATTATTCATATTGAATCTTTACGATTTACGGGTTGGTTGCACCCAAAAACAAATTTAATAACGAGCTGTAACCATTTTCTTTCTTGTATAAAACTCTACCCCATCTGGTCCATTTGCATGAAGATCCCCATAGAAAGAGTCTTTCCAGCCAGAGAACGGGAAGAATGCCATTGGGGCTGGCACGCCTATGTTAACTCCTAACATTCCAGAATCAATATTTTCACGGAACTCACGCACACTTGAACTACTATCTGTATAAATACATGCACCATTTGCGAAACGTGAACTGTTTGCGATATCAATTGCTTCAGCTAATGTTTTTACACGTATAATAGAGAGTACTGGCGCAAAAATTTCATCTTGCCAAATCTTCATTTCTTGTGTGACATTGTCGAAAATCGTTGGTCCTACAAAGTAGCCGTTTCCTTTTACACTCTCATCTTTACGACCATCACGAACTAGCTGCGCACCCTCTTCTATACCTAATTCGATGTAACGAAGTGTACGTAACTTGTTGCTTTCACGAATGACTGGCCCTAAAAAGACTTCCTCATCTAATCCGTTCCCAATGACGATATTATTTGCTTCTTCTACCAAGCGCTCGATTAATTCGTCTGCAATTTCTTCTTGTACCGTTACAACTGAAGCAGCCATACAACGCTCACCAGCAGATCCAAAAGCCGCTCCAATAATTTGTTTTGTTGCATTTTCTAGATCTGCGTCATTTAACACAATAGAATGGTTTTTAGCACCTGCTAATGCTTGTACTCGTTTTAAGTTTTCTGTTCCTTTTTTATAAACGTACTCTGCTACTGGCTGTGATCCGACAAACGAAATTGCTTTAACAAATTTGTGTTCAAGAAGACCGTTTACAACATCGTGCGCACCATTGACAATGTTTAATACCCCTTTTGGCAATCCAGCTTCTTCAAATAACTCTACTAGTCTTGCAGCTAAAAGTGGTGTACGTTCAGATGGTTTCAGAACAAATGTATTACCGCACGCAATAGCTAACGGGAACATCCAGCACGGTACCATCATTGGGAAATTGAAAGGCGTAATCCCCCCAATAACACCAATTGGATAACGATACATACCCGACTCAATACCAGTTGCAATATCGGGAAGCTGTTTACCCATCATTAACGTAGGAGCACCTGCTGCAAATTCCACGCATTCGATTCCGCGCTGCACTTCTCCATATGCCTCAGTTAGGTTTTTCCCATTTTCAATTGTCACTAATTGGGCCAGTTCATCCCAATGATCCACCAGTAATTGTTGGTACTTAAATAGAATACGAGCACGTTGTGGGACCGGTGTTTTGGACCACACCTTAAATGCTTCATTTGCAGCTTGGACTGCTCTATCAACATCTTCTTTTGTTGATAAAGGAACTTCTGCAATTACTTCTCCTGTTGCAGGATTATAGACAGGTTCTGTTCGACTTGTAGATGACTCTACCCATTCTCCAGCGATATAGTTTTTAATTATATTCATGTTCGTTGTGCTTGCCATTCACATTCTCCTTTTTAAGTATTTAGTAAATTGTTAAGATGTATGCGAGCTGGTACTACCTGAGAAATCATAATGATAACAATAGTTGTATAGCTCAATAATTTCTTTTTGGGTCGGCACTTTCGGATTGTTAGCAGGGCTACCACTAGCGATAGCATCCGTTGCCATCTTTTCAACTACCTGTTGGAATTTTTGTTCATCAATTCCCCAAGTTTTCAAATTAGGTATATTTAAATCACTGCAAAGCTGCTTAATTCCATGAATCGCGATATTAGCTAACTCCGGATCAGGTAAATCTGTAGATTCTGGAGAAATGATACGTCCTATTGTTGCAAGTTCCTCAATAGCGGATTCCTTTGTAAATTCTAGAACACCTGGTAGTAACATCGCATTTGAAACACCATGTGGTACATGGAATAACGCTCCAATCGGACGAGACATTCCATGAATAAGTGTAACGGAAGCATTACTAAATGCGATTCCTGCTTGCATAGAAGCAATCGCCATTTTTTCTCTTGCTTCTGTATTTTCTCCGTCTTCATATGCTACCTTTAGATGATGTAAAATCGCTTCAATTGCTGATAAAGCAAGTGTATCCGTCAGTGGTTGAGACCTGCGTGATATATACGCTTCGATGGCATGACAGAGTGCATCAAGTCCAGTTGCTGCTGTAACGTTTGGTGGTGTAGAAGTTGTAAGCAACGGATCCACAATGGCCACTTTTGGTAAAAACGATGGATGTTTAATCATCATTTTGATATCGTCACTCGTATTTGTAATGACGGTAACGTTTGTCACTTCTGATCCAGTTCCAGCCGTAGTTGGAATGGCAATCAGTGGAATTGGGTACTTTTCGATTGGCATTTTCCCACCCATGTAATCCCCTATATAACCACCATTTGTTGCTAGTACAGCTACTGCTTTCGCAGCATCAATACAACTTCCTCCACCTATGGCCACAATCACGTCGCATTGCTCTTTTAAACAAATTTGAAGAGCATCGCCCACATGTACATCTGTTGGCTCCGTGTTAACATCGAGGTAGGTAGCGTATGAAATATTCAAATCTTCTAGCGTGTTCTCACAAGTTTTGACATAACCTATCTTTTCAATAATACGATCACTAATTAGTAGCACTTTCTTTCCTAAAGCCTGCACTTGTTCTCCAAGCCGGGATAAAGAATGTTGACCATAAAAAACGGAATTCGGTATCGAAAACTCCGAATAAGATCTCATAGATTTCCCCCCTATACTTTCCCCGCTACTTGATACAAATTTCTAAATGAAAAAATCAAAACGAGTATTTAATAGCAGATCATTCTATTCTAGAGTATTAATCTATTTGAAAGATTATGTTTCATCTATTGATAATCCAAAATTAAAGGGAACCCTCGTTTACGGAAAGTTAGGTATAAATTTGGTTCACCAGTTGAATAGCCCAATCTTGCTTAAACAAAAGAAAGAGCCCAAATTCCACTCAGAAATTGCGCCCTAGTTGAAGATATTTATTATTTTTATTTTCCCATTAAATATATATAACTATCATTTCTATTAACTTGAAACGTTAAATGATCTTCTACACGAAGCATAGAAGCTGAAGCTATTGCAAAATTACTTTGGTCATTAAAATAAATCCCGTATCCATTATTTTGAGGGTATCCATACAAATAACAAACTACTTTTCCGTCCTTTAAAAATACGAGTTGATTCATTCCTTCACTTACCGTTTCACTGATATTATCCCATTTATAGCCAACCGTTTCATATATGGTATCTTTGGGTGTATACGGGTCAAAAGAGTACACTACATCCCATTCAAACGGAGTAACATCTGATAATTTTAACGTTTCAACAGATTCTTCAATGGATAACACTTCTTGTCTTAATAATTCTTCATTAATGTCCCATACATCTTTCTGAAATAGATTGAACAAAACAACAATGGACAGTATTACGATTGCTACAATTGTAAATAATTTTTTAAATTTCATATTCATGCTGCACTCCTTTCCCTAAATCTCGTTTTGTAATGAAAGCCGATTCCCAAGAAATATATACCGATATCTATTCAAAAGAATTCGATTCTAATTAATCGTAAATTCAGCTGTCAAATGGTGCGTATCATAGTCTCCATTGTTTCTAAATTCCTGGATTTCTTTCACTATACGGTATTCACCAGTATCTAGACTCCCATAGAGCCAATCCCAATTAACTATCATTTCCTTGCCGTAGCTAATATCTGCAAATGCGTAGTTACCACCATAGACAACTAGAACTTGATACCATTTATCATTAATTTTCTTTTCCAACAAGAAATCTCCTCCATAGGAATATTGCTTTTCTGAGCTAATCTCAAATATTAAAGTCAATCCAGTAGGAGATACTGTGCCATCCTTAATCATCATTTGCATCCCTTCCAGATTGTTGACAGTTTCATAGTTTGAAGGTTCCAAGTTAATTATTTCAGTAGAATGGCTCGAGGTGCATGCAGATATAATTGACAAAACTATTACCAAACAAAATAGAGACCGTAAACTTCTCATCATATAATTACCCCTTTTATCTTTACTCTCTAACTTCCTAGATTAAATGTAATCCACGATGATCTCAATTATTATTGTACTTGATTACATGTAATCGTTTCTCAAAAAATTGTCCCCATAAGAAAAGACGCGTTTCTAAAATACGCGTCTTCAATGGAAATAAAATCTTGAATATAAAAATTCAAATTTATTCATAGAGAACTCTAATTATTGATAGCCAGCTAACGAGGGTAAGAACGTTGAAAACCATGGCACATACGTAACCAACAAAAGGACAACGAAAATAGCTGCATAAAACCGAAAAAGGTGTGGCATCACTTTTTCAAGTTTATTATCCGATATTTTCAAACCCGCAAACAAGATATTACCTACTGGTGGGGTAATTGTTCCAATTGATAAGTTAAATGTTAACATAATTCCAAATTGCAGTGGTGTCATTCCTAACGACATACATACAGGCAAAAGGATTGGTGTAAAAATTAATATTGCAGGTGTTAAATCCATAAACGTCCCTACTAATAGCAATAAAAGATTAATAACTAATAGAATAATAATCGCATTCTCGGATATTCCTAACACCGAATTGGCTAACATGTTAGGAATCCCTGTAAAGGACATGACCCAAGCCAAAATGTTTGAAGCACCTATTAAAAACATAATAATGGCAGACAGTTTTGCACTATCAACTAAAATTGTATATAACTCTTTCAAATTAATCGTCTTATAAAAAACCGTTGATAATAGTAAGGAATATACTACTGCAATTGCGGATCCTTCTGTCGCCGTAAAAATACCTCCGACAATACCCCCAATGACAATAATAATCAAAAGTAAGCTAGGTATTGCAGCCAAACTAACCTTTAAGAATTGGTCTAGTGTAATCGCTTTTTTATCAACATAACCTTTTCGTTTTGCATAAAAATAAGCAACTATCATACAGCTTATCCCCCATAAGATACCTGGTAGAACACCTCCAAGAAATAGAGCTGCAATAGATGTGCCTCCACTAGCCAATGCATACGTAATCAAAGCTGTACTAGGTGGAATAAGAAGACCAGTAGGTGCAGTTGCAATATTAAGAGCGGCTGTAAAATTCTTATCATACCCCTGCTTTTCTTGAATTGGCCCCATTATTGAACCCATTGCAGAAACTGCAGCTGTACCAGACCCTGAAATAGAACCAAATAACATGTTTGCAACAACATTTGTATGGGCTAATGAACCCGGAACCCTACCAGTTAAGGCCGTTGCTAAATTAACTAACCGTTTTGCAATCCCGCCCTTATTCATAATATTTCCTGCAAGGATAAAAAATGGTATAGCTAACAAAGTAAAAATATTGATTCCTTGAAACATCTTCAAAGCGGACGATGGGATTGCTGCTGAAAAACCTAGCGTTTGAGTGATAGCTACAATTGAAGCAACCATTAATGTAATTCCGATAGGGACTCCTAATAATAATAGCAGTAAGATGGTAAACAGAATTAATAACCCTGCCACAACAGCCATACTCATTGCAACTCCTCCTTTCCTGTCTTCGTATGATTCTTAATCTCTTGTATGATATTGATAACATTGTAGAATACTATTAACAGACCACATATGGGTAGAATTATATAAATCCAGTGCATTTGAATATCTAATGTAGGAGAAATCTGAAGTGCACCAACTTCCATAAATCGATTCCCTCCCAAAATAAAGACACCTATCGCTATCATCATAATGAGTAGTTCAGTAAAGATTCCTAGTAAAAGCTTACTAATTCCTTTCACCTTATCCGAGAGTAAAGTGATTTTCATGTGATCTTTTTGACCGAAAGCAAGTGCTGTCCCGAGTAATGACACCCATACAAAGGAGTACCCAAGTAAATCCTCAGAAATAGTGCTTGGATCTTTCACTACATATCTCATAAAAACCTGGTAAGTGGTTAACAGTGTCATGAAAGCTAATAAGAATGCACATGCACCAGCCAGTATTTTATCCATTATGATTTTAACTTTTTGCATATCCCTCCTCCTTTCAGTTATTTTTGTATCTCTTGAATTTTGTCATACAAAGGTTTCAATTCTGGATAGGTGTTTAGTAACTCCTGTTTCACAGGTTCCTGCTTTTCTTGAAATGACTTTTTATCTACCGTGACGAATTCGACGCCCATTTTTGTCGCTTCTTCAATCGCTTCATCAATTTGACTATCCCATTCCTTATTAGCAACTTCTGTACTAAGTTTAAATCCTTCCTCGAAAATTTCTTTCTCCTGATCTGATAGAGATTCTAAAAACTTAGTACTCGTAACAAACATATCTGTAAAAATTTGATGCTCGGTACGTGAATAGTATTTTGCGACCTCCCCATGTTTCACTGAAACGAGTGCCATCTCAGGGTTAGCCGCAACATCAATCACTCTATTTTGTAATGCCGTATACACTTCACTGTAGGCTAAAACTGTTGCGGCAGCATTGAAGCCCTCAACCATTTTTACATTTGCCTCACTCGGCTGTACACGAATCTTAAGTCCTTTTAAATCATCTGGTGTTTCAATTTTCTTCGTAGAGTAAAAATTATTCACACCGTTTGCAAACCAAGAGACACCTTGTATTCCTTTTTCTGCAGTTGAGTTATAAATGATAGTAACAAAGTCTTCATTACTCATAACTTTACGAAAACTTGCTTCATCATTAAACAAGTACGGCAAACCGAAAATCTTATATTCAGTAGCAAAAGCCTCCAAATTACTACCGCTTGTAACAACCATATCGAGTGAACCCATTTGCAACAATTCAAGAGCCTCAGTGTTTTGTCCAATCACACCGTTCGTATAGATTCTAATTTCAAATTGATCTCCTAGCTGTTCTTCAATGTGTTCTTTGAATTGCCTTAAACCGTATACAATCGGATGGTTCTCAGGCTGGACAGTTGCGATACTGACAATTCTCTTTCCTCCCATTTCTCCACTTACTGTTGAAGAACAGCCCAGTAGAGTGAGAGTTAAGGATAGGAATACAAAAAAAGCTAACGCTTGCTTTACCCTTCTCATCTCATCACCCTTTACAAATATGATTTTGTTCTGCCTAGATGCTGTAAGCGTTTTCCACTCTTAAGATAGAGAATGGTAAGGGAGTAACAGTTGTAACCCCTTACCAAGTTTTGAATATACGCTTTTACAATTCTAGACTAAAAGCACACCGTCTTTCATTAGAGTTAATCCATCAATTTCAATCGTAACTGTTTTAATCACCATATCTAAATGAAGTGGTGAATCAACATGACCACCGAAGTTTAAATTTTTTCCAATACCTATATGAATATTTCCAAAGGATCCTTCATCCGGTGCCATATGGCCACACAAGAAATTCTTATCATTAAGTCCGAGTCCAAGTTCAGCGATGTTATACACAGTTGGATCATTAAATTCTGAAAGCATGTCACGTAAAATGTCAGCTTCTCTTCCACCTATAATCTCTGTAATATATCCATCCTTTACGTAACAAGTAATCGGTTCATCCAATAAGTTCAAAAGCGGATGTGGAATACTGCCATCAAACACGAGAACACCATTGGCAGTTCCTTCAACAGGTCCGAGTGCTACTTCTGCATTTGGAGGGAATGAAGCAGATCCTGGTACCTTTGACGTTCCATAATCAAATACAGGTTTACGTCCTTCAATGCTACATGTCATGTTTGTTCCTCCAGGAGCTGTCAAAGTGAATGTATTGCCCTGATAAAATTCAGAAACTCTATCAATTACTCTCCTCACTTCGTCAAAATCAGCTGTCAATCCTCCTTTTTCAAACATATGGAGAGCATAATCTTGGAGACCAACCCAACGAAGGCGCCCTTTTTTACTCGTTTCTAAGCGTGCTTTCGCGTGAAACATAGACATCGTCGTCGCGCCAAATGCTACATCACAATTTTCTAGAGCAGCTCTAACCGTTTCTGGTGGTTCCGCTCCATGACTATCTCTTGGTGACATGACAATCATCGTAGTATCAAAGTATTCCTTTGCATATTTATAGACAAATTCACCGATTTCCCTCTTATTATCATCTGTAATAACTAAAACTTTTTCCCCTTCTTTTAAATCTGTCACACTTGTTAGTAATTGTTTCATCCCTAAAGGAATGTCATTAGAAATTGTAATCATCCAAAATTCTCCTTTTTATTTTTTTAGTAAACTACTATTCTACTCAACTTCCACAACTATCTCGATCTCCACCGGTGTGCCTCCAGGAAGTGAAGAGGCACCCATCGCTACTCTACTGTGTTTTCCAACTTCTCCAAATATATCGTTAACCAACAATGAAACAGCATCCATGACTTCAGGCTGTTTAATAAAATCGGAAGTGCTTGCTACATACCCTTTTATATTAACGATCCTCTTAATGCTATCTAAACTTCCCTGCATTTGTTTAACTGCTGCTAAACAATTAATAAAGCAAATAATTGCTGCATCCTGGGCTTGTTCCACTGAGATGGCTTCACCCACAATGCCTTGATATTTCAATACACCATTTACCTTTGCAGCATTCCCTGAAACAAATATGAGATTCCCAGTTTTCACACCCGCTTCAAAAATTCGCTTGTTTAGTTGTAATGGTAGTTCATAGCCTCTTAATCTTAACTTTTCTTCATAATGCACCCGCTAACACCTCCATGTATGAATTCGATAATTGGTTAACCATCGTCTATCGATATAGTTAGAATAATCAAAATATTTAAAAAATACCAATAGCTAAAAAGTCAAAATTTATAGCTTGAATCTATAGATATTGATAAAATAGTTGAATAGACAGAAAATTGATGATCATTGAGGAGAGAGGTAAATGAACTTTAATGTTCTTTATTACTTCAAGATTACAGCAGAATTTCAGCATTATACAAAAGCAGCTAAATTTCTCTATATCACGCAGCCAAGCCTAAGTCGCGCGATTTCTACACTTGAGGAAGAATTGGGAGTTCCTTTATTTAAAAAGGATGGACGTAATGTGCAGCTTACTAAATATGGAGATTTATTATACTCATTCATTTCAAAAGGATTTCAAGAAATCGAAACGGGCTATCAAATGCTTAGTCAATTTAAACGGAAAAATTCAGGCATCATTGATTTTGGTTTTCTATTTGTTTTAGGCTATCATTACATCCCAGCACTCATTAGAGCATTTTTTACCGATCCCAACCGCAAGAACATTACAGTTAACTTTCATCAATACAATACCGTTACATGTATCAATAAAATTAAGGAAGGTACGATTGACCTAGCTTTATGCACGTTCATACCGAATGAACCAGAAATTAACTTCACGCCTGTTCTCGAACATAGGATGATTTGTATCACCGCTCTCGACCATCCATTAGCGAACCATGAAACATTATCCATGGAAGAAATCGTTCCTTACCCAATGATCAGCTTTCCGGAAACAGCTGGTGAAATTCAAGGCTTTATTAATCAACTATTTTCAAATTGTTCAATAAAACCAAATCATTTTTGTACAATGGGGGATGAAATCACGATGGCCGGACTTGTATCGACAAATCATAATAACTGCCTTGCAATCGTACCTGACCTAGAAGTACTAGATAATTTGCCAATCAAAAAAATCCCCATAGATCACCCAAATGCATATCGAAACATTTACTTGGCAACTTCCCAACATCATCTTTCCGTGCCATGTGTAAAACTATTTCATGATTTTATCTTACAATTTGAGAAAACTACCGATGAAATAAGAGACATCCTAACTTAATTTGTATTAATCATTCTTCCTATTCTAGTAAAAGAAATAAAGAAATCCAAAAGAATCTTACTTCTCATGGATTTCTTTTTATATGTTCTATCTTCTTTTTTCCCGGCGATAGTCCAACCGTTATTAACCTAAAAATCGATTAATTGAAAATGGAGAAATATTTTGTTCTGTCTTTCCTGAAATAATTAATTCCGCTAATATTTGACCTACTACACTACTAAATTTAAACCCATGTCCTGAGAATCCTGCTGCAATGGCAACATTTGAATAGTTAGGATGTACATCAATGATGAAATCTTCGTCTGGCGTTAGTGTATATATGCATGTTTTACCGTACTTTAATTGTTGAGCAGTCGGCATGAATTGATTTAAAAACTGCTTTAAATCAGCTTCATCTTCCGCAATTTCACCAAAGCTCCGTATTGGTTGATCTGGATTGATTTCATCGCCTCCATCATGTCGACCAATTTTCAAACCAGAGCCATTAATGCTTGGGAATCCATAGTAACTACCTTGAGATGTCTCAAACGTATAAGCAGGAAATTTATTATGGTTATATAAATCTTCATCAGCATCGAACCATGCAAATGTCTTTCTGACCGGTTTCAAAGGAAGATCCAGATCTAACTTAGAAAGTAAACTCCCTGCCCATGCACCGGCAGTAACAACTAAACTATCAGCATGATATGTATATTCTTCTGTCTTCACCGTTACTTGTTTGTTATCTACCAATATTTCTTTTACTTTACTGTTTGTTTGAATTGTAGCGCCATTTTGCACCGCAAGTTCTCTATACGCTTCAATGCACGTTTCACATTTTAGCACGCCAGATGTTGGTTCAAAGCATCCTATATAATCGTCTGGTAATGTAATACCAGGCCAACGCTTGTTCACTTCAGATGAATCTAAAACCTCAATTGGTAACGAATATTTCTCCGAGCTAGAAATAATATTTTGAATAAAATCTCTGTTTTGGAATCCCACGTTAAGTACACCTGTCTGAAGAAATAACTGTTTTTTCGTTTCCTTCTCCAAATCTGTCCATAGTTGTTGTGCTTTAAGAGCTAGAGGCACATATTCCTCCCCTTCTCCGTAGGCATGTCTAATAATTCGAGTGTCGCCATGATGACTCCCATTATTATGAGGTGGGTTAAAGGAATCTAATAATAATGTCTTTTTTCCACTTTTCGATAGGTAATACCCGGCAGACATCCCCATCGAACCTGCTCCTATTACAATTACATCATATTGCATTGTCTTTCATCTCCTCCAAAACGTATATCCTATAAATGATGAGAATGAATCAACTATAGATTTATAATATTCTAACAAAAAATATTGACATTATCATTTCTTTCCAATAATATTCAAAATGTAAGTAATTACTTGCATTATGTAATGAAAGTTGGAATTATATGAACGAACCTAACAACACATCCGAAAAAATTGTTGCTGCTTTCATCGAGTTATTTCGAGATTATGGATATAAGGGAACCACAACACGTGCAATTGCTGACAAGGCTGGGGTAAACGAAGTGACTATTTTTCGTCACTTTGGAAATAAAAAAGGAATTATGGATGCAGCGTTACAATCCCTATCATATAGTCCACATTTAGTAAAACTTATTCGGGAACAAATTACATGGAATCTTGAGCATGACTTATGGGTAATGGCAGAAAGTTACCATAACTATATGGATAAAATTAAAGATCTAGTGTTAATAAGTTTTCGTGAAGCTGGCGTATATCCTGAGTTGAATGAAATACTTATCGAATTTCCAATGCAAGTAAAGGAAAATTTAGTTTATTATTTTAATGAAATGAAGGGAAGAAACAAGTTAATTGAAACTAATATCGAGTTACAAGCAATGAATTTTATCTGGTTAAATTTTGGTTATATTATTTCAAAATCCCGCTTTCAGGACCAGCTCACTTCCCATTCAACTGAAGATTTTCTAAAGAATAGTGTTAGATTATTTGCTAGGGGTTTGACTCCCTAGTAAATTTTTTAAATAAAATGCAAGTATGCACTTGCTTACCTTATCGAAAAGGAGAATGTTAAATGCAAGCGTTAAAACTGTTTTTTCAAAACCGAGAAACTTACATTGGAATTGCTACTGCTCTTTTATTTTTACTCATTTTCTTTTGTGTTTGGTTAACTGCCTATGACGGTGTGACTGATCGAGCTGAAGAACTACGGATTGGAATAGTCAATGAGGATGAGGAAATCGGAACTACAATCGAGCAAACTATACTGAACTCAATACCTTTTAAAGTAGAATCATATTCTTCTCTCGACACAGCTCAGCAAGATATGAATGGTCGTCAATTAGATATGGTCATGCTAATTCCTAAAGGATTCTCAGAAGAAGTTCAATTAGAGGGAGAATCAGAACTACAATATTTCATAAATCAAGCAAATACTTCACTAGCAAAACAAATAATGGAAAGTGCTTCGAGCAACATAACAGATGTCATCAATGAAAAAGTCTACGTCTATAAGCAACAGTTAATTGCGCAACAAGGATCTGATAGTTTGAAGACTATCATTCCTTCTGAAGAGCTTGCTCTAAATGTATCAGCGAATTTGACGCAAGTAATACAATCCTTGAATAGCCAATCCGTTCAATCATCTGTACAAAAAACAAATAATGCAGAAGGTTTTGCAGTCACAATGGTTCCGTTAATGATTGTTCTCGCTTCCTTTGTTGGTTCAATGATTATGAGTATGAATTTAAATCTTGTCGCCATGAGATTAACCAATACATTAGGTAAATGGTCTGTATTTCTTGCAAGGCAAATCATTAATTTAGGTGCAGCAATTATACTAGCGATTATCACGCTAATTTTACTCTTTTTATTTAACATTGAGTTGACTACTTCACTATTTCAAACTTGGTTATTTCAAGCAACTGTATTTTTCGCTTTTTTAAGTTTAACTCAACTGTTTGTCATCCTATTTGGTACAGCAGGTATGGTATTTAATATTACTTTACTTTCAATGCAATTAGTTACATCAGGTGCCATTGTTCCAAAAGTGATGCTTTCAAACTTTTATCAGACAATTGGTTCTTATCTTCCAGCTACGTATGCTGTTAATGGATATTTTACAGTTACTTTCGGAGGAGATAATCTATCATTTGATATTAGCCTTTTATTAATTATTTCTGTAGTGACAATTTCAATAGCACTAATAAAGGTTATTTTCCAAAAAAGTGAGGTTCAACAGTTGAACGAAAAGGTTACGAATTAATTCAAAGTTAAGTTTTACTATTTGGTTTGTCTACGGTTTGTCTACTAGAATAATTGAAATGTATTGGAGCATGCACTGAATGTTATCTGTGATATGCTCCACCCTTTTTTGTCATGTATAAAATTAATGCTATTGCTTTAATCGCTCAAGATCTTGTCTTTCTAAACCGGTTACTTTTGTAATCAATTCTAACGCGAGTCCCTCTTTTATCATTTCTTTTGCAATTTTATAAGTCGCTTCTTCTTTCCCTTTTTTAATTCCACGTTCTTCATATGAAATCGGCAATTCCATGATATTAATGCGTTCTGTTGTATCAAGTTTCTTCACTTCTTGCATTAAAATTTCCTCCTCTTCATTTGATAATGTTAAATATTGTTCAAAAAAACCGTAGATGTATCGCTCTCTTGCTGGGTCTAGATTCATACGTACCAGCATGCGCAGAAACTCTTTTTTTACTTCAATTTTTTCTTCATTCCTATAGCCCATTTTACTTAGAAGAGAAGCGGCCACTGGGTTATCTGTAGCAATGTAATCACGCCAATGAAGCTTTCTCAAGTTCAATGTTAAAAAGTGAAAGGTCAATACACGGAAAAACGGAAATTCCATCGTGAATTCATTCTTTGTTGTTCGGATTTCGTCGTAAGAAAAAACAGCAATTGGTAATTCGTAGTATTTCGGTTTGAGTAGTTCGAGGTTTCTTCATGTTCTCTAACAAATAGAAGTTCAGACATATAACCACATCCTTACGACAAGAATTTGAAGGTGTAAAACGTGGAGAATATCTACAAATATAATAACAATCTTTCTATAAAGGAACAAGTGTTCTTATATAATTTTTTACACATTTTTTTTTGTATATTAAACTAGTTGATTACCATGTATAAAAAAAGCCACAAACCATTTGAAAAGTTTGTGGCTCTATAATTATTGAATACTTTCTGCAATTGTTAGTATTTGATCTAAGTTAATGTCCGTTCCTGTTCCAGCAACTTCATATAACAATCCATCCTGTTCCCAACTAATGCTTAAATAATCTTCCATTTCATATAAAATCCCTTCAGTGCCGCCAACAGTTACTGGCTCACCTTCCATATCCGCTATGCTTAAAACATCTGTAGGATTCATTGAAACGATATACCAGTTATCTAAATCTTTATCATAACTTAATGTGACCATATCCATAGATTCGTCATACCAGCCTTCTGTGAAGATATATCCTTCTGGGAGCTGTGATGGTTCAAGTACTTGATAGTCTACTAATTCTTGTAATTCTTCAATACTCATCCCTTCATCGAATGAGTACATATCCTCTTCTGTTGTTGCATTTGCCTTTACATCTTCTGGAATCGCAATAGGTTCTACCGCATTGATGTTCGAAATAGTTGCTTCACCGTTCATTTTTAACGGGATAATAGTACCTTCTTCATCCATTTCTAATTCAATATCAAAAACATAACCTGTTTGGATAAATGACTCTTTATCAATATGAAATTCTAAATTCATCTTTTTAATTGTGATAGAGTTTATTAGTTCTTCCATATATGGATCCATAGAAAGGTCGCCCATTGATGATGATACAAGATCCTCTACTAATACTTTGTAAGCTTCATCATTACCTGATAATGTTAAGATATACTTATCTTTATCTTCTGTCATTTCAAATTGTTCTGTAAACTGCTTCAGCTTTTCCATTTCTTCTTTGTTAAGTTGGTCAAAGCTTGTCATTCCTAATTCTTCAGAAGACATTTTCATCCATTCACCAAACATGCTCATGTATGCTTCATCTTCAAGTACATACATTTCTGTATCCATCGTCATGCCTGGCATTTCCATACTCATGTTTAAATTCATTGCATCTGGATTATGTGTGATATCTCCACTCGCAGTAATAGATTGCTTCATTTCTTCCATATCAATATCTATATCCATTTCAATTGAGTAGCTTTCAAGTGATGAACTTGACTCAATCATCTTACCTAAAACGTCATTTTTGTCCAAAGACTCCCCAGTACCACAAGCTGTTAACATCATTGTAAGTAAAAAGCCTATTAAATATAGACCGATCTTTTTCATATAATAATTTCTCCTTCCAGGAATATTCGTTTGATATCCCTTACTGATAAGTATATTAGCACCAACAATAGAATTCTGTCTATCTATCAAATTATGGATTCATTATTTTGTATGAAGTACACTCAATCATTGATTCTCTTATATTTTGAACACTAAAAAAACGTTGCCTATTTAAGCAGCAACGCTGTATTAAACAATCTATTAAAGCTATCTCATTAACATTATAGGATGAATTTAAAAAAACTTAACATAATCCCCTTCTCTAATTTGATTCTTTTCAAACCAACCGAGATTCACTTCAATTGCATATTGAAACGTAACTCCAGGATCATATGTGGGGCAATCATTGCTTATACAAGGCTCCATATCTAAAATTTTAAGAATTTTTCCATCTGAATCTAAAAATGCAATCGATAATGGAATATACGTATTTTTCATCCAGAATCCGCCGACTCTCTTTTTAGAGAATACAAATAACATTCCTTCATTTTCAGGTAATGTTTGAACAAACATTAAGCCCTTTTCTCTTTTTTCAGGCGTATCTGCAACTTGAACGGTTAATTTCTTATTCCCAATAAAAATGGTGATTAGTTTTGTTTCCATGAATGAATTAAATTCACTCACCTTCCAAGTTTTTCAAGGTTAAAGGCTAAAAATATAAGTTAGTTCCCTTCTTCTAGAAAGAAAGTCAATAAACGTGCCCTTTTAATTAAGCCATAACGGTTCACCCTTTTCATCAAAAGCGTGCTTAAAATCGAATGCAAAAGAAGTGGCACCATGCTCAATATAATAGTTGTAACGGTTAAATGCCTCTTTCCATGAGACATCCCTCACCTTTTCTGTCCACCATACAACATAGGAAAGATGCTTTTCTGGATACGGTTCGATCCATTTGCTTCTATCTCGTAACGCTTGCTTATGTTGACCTGAATAAGTGAATTGGTACAAGGAATCAAGGTTATTCCATACAGTTAGAGTTAAAATCGGCAACCCTTCCCCTTTTATGGATATTGCGGGGAAATAAACTCCTTCCGATGAAAATGTATGTACAAGTCCAGATGAGGATGCTTGACGATACACATCATTCCCTACTTTAAAAAACTCACGGGTCGCTGGATGATCATAGGGATAATTTAATCGACCGACAGTAAAAATGGAAACCAATGACATTCACATACCTCCATTTCAAATCTTTGCCGAAACTCTACCAAGTAAGAAAATTTCAATATTCAATCGTTACCTGTATCCTAACAAAACGAACATTAGTGAAAGTATTAATAAAAATGTCAAAACTGGGCCGAATACAGTCTGATTATGTGTACTTTTGTTATTCTTTAAGTTCTTCAAAAAAGACGTTAGGTTTACAAACCATAAAGCTCCAAGTAACGGAACAAATAGAAACATGAAATATAACATGGTTGAACCTCACTCCCACATTATGTAATGAAGCTAGTAAAATGTAGCAAGCTTAAGATTTTTTATAAATTAATCAGTTGATTAAATACAAATATTGAAAAAATGCAGGAACAATTAAAGCAAGGAATAAGCTGGTAACCGCAAAGGATTTTGATTGTCGAATTAGCCGATCATCACCATACTTTAAATGTTCGAAGTATGTAAGCGTAAAAAATAGACATAAACTAAACATTAGAGCTGAAAATATAGTTAACCAAGTTCCCAATGTAGTAAGTTGATCCACTCGATACACCACCTTCCTTCCTTATAATACCAAATCATCCCAACCATTGTTAGTTCTTTTATTTCGTTTACCCATCAAAACGTATAAGTTTTCTGCAATTGCAAAAACTTTAGAAAAGAGGTGATGACAAATGGAAAAGAAAGAAGAGTATCTAACAACTGCACCAAAGGAAGAGAAAATCACGATTGAAAATGGTTCAAGATTTCCAAATTTAAGGAATGTATCTGGAAATTCAGTCGGTGGACATAAAGAACTAGAAGAAGCAAATATCGTTGTTACAGGCGACGAAATAAGACAACAAAACGAAAATGGATAAACTCCAAGCCTCAAATACTAGAAGTCTAAGCCAAATTTCTAGTATTTGAGATATTTGTATTTATACTAACTAATGTGGTTTTAATTTAATGGATTAAAGCTGTTCTTAAATTTTGATTGCCATTCACTATTTAGACAAGTTAGGACATAGACCCAGCCTTCTTTTTGCCCAAGCATTGTATACTATTTCAGGGTCCTCAGCTATTATTATTCTCTTGTTCGAATAGTGTGATTATAACTACCGTTTCCTCGTTGTGTTCCTCACACCAAGAAAATACAATCTTTTAAGGTAATGACTTGTTTTACAAATCTTCATTTGTTGTAAGCCCCAGTCCAATAAAAAAGAGCGTTAACCCTCTTGGATTAACGTTCTCATACTACCTTAACATTAAATTGGCAATATTTTGTAGATTATCAACAGTGGAATATTCATTGATCTCGCTTTCTATGCTAATTGAATACATTAAATTTCTATGCTGAAAAACAAGTTGACCTGTTGCATTGTTCTGTTGATACAGTGCCTTGATTCTATTTTTCAATGTGACAAACTTGTCTCGTTCTCCTTTCAATGACTCTAGACTTTTAGTAATGGGTTCAATTTTTATTTGCATTACCCCGTTTAAATTAGCATTTTTATAATTTAATACAAGGATTTTGTTGTCTACCGTTACCCTTCCGTCTACATGAGTAATGTCAAAGGGAAATTCTGATGGCGGTACAATTAATACATTATTCTTTGTTTCGTATTCCTTTATTAGAGCTGACTCATTCATAAACGGGTTAGTTCCATCATATACCACCTTAATATCCGTTATTTTATCTTCTATAACTGTAAGCTCCCAAATAAAAGCGATTCTCCCTTGCATAACTTCACCATCATTAAAATATGCAATGGATACACTCGTATTTTCTTTAGGCGAAGGTAATCCCGTCACTCTGTTTATTGGCGTATCTTCTCTAATTTCGGGAATTGCGACATTTGAAGATAAATATGTTCTTGCTAGTACTTCATCTTTTTTGACATATGCTGCAATAACAAAATCACTTCCGATTTTCACACTATCCGGTGCTGCCATTACAGGTTGACAATTAAACAATATTACTACGAACGTTAACGTTAGCAGTGACATCCATCTTTTCTTCATCTACAATCACCAAGTTTATCTTTCCCTTGATGAGTCAGATTATCCATTACGTAACTTACTCTAGTTCTAAGTATTTCATAGTGACTATTAAACTATCTAACTATTAACCACATCAACCAATACTATGCTCTTATTAACATACTTATTTCGGTAATTTCTATATCCGGTGGTATCAATGGATGCTGTCGAATGATATTAACCGTATTTTGCGATTCTCTATTCTCAAACCAATCCTTTAACTCAGTACCAATGTATTCTGGTTTACAATTTTTAAATAGATAGTTAAGTGTTTGTTCCTTCTCTCGAAACGCTTCTTCATTAAACTTTTCAACGAGATTAGACCATAAATTTTTTTCTTTCTTTTCTGTTGGGCTACTAACAATGACTATTTTCTCAATATTATGTTCATAAATCGCAATGATGATTGTTCTCATAAAATCATCAAAAGCTGAACTAGCTGGACCCATTTGTAAAACGAAATTATTTTCCAAATCCATCTGTTTATTATGATTGATCAAATCGTTTAACTCTACATCCATATCAATTATATATAGTGTATTTTTCTCAATATCCATTAAGTTCACTCCTATAAAAAATCTTATATCGATTTCAATTCATAAACTTGTTAATTATTAGAACGATTTTATAAAATTATTTCCATACCCATTATTACATCATAATTTACTTTGCAGATCGTCTGATAGTTTAAATATCATCATTCGCTCTCCTGTTTGCGTACTCAAATCAGTATAAAAACTAATGACTTCAAGACCAGTGATGTTCAATAGTATTTCTTTCAGCTCATCTACACCTGACTCCACCAAGCTATTTCGAGTCGTTTTAACTGTAAGCAATCCATCTCGATCTTGGCATACTGAGTATTCTGCAGGTGTTAATATACCTTTTAACACAACAATTACCATATCTCGTAATATATCTGATTTAACCGAAACGGAACCCCGGCCAAGATAGTTTTTCTCCCAGTGTGTTAATGCTTTACTAATTTCCGCTTCAAGAACACCTTTTGATCTTTCCATAATGACTTCCTTCTTTCTCTATTCCACAAAAATAACGATGACTATTCATCAGTTTTTACCAAATTAATTTTTGCTTTGTATAAAATTCTATGAACATTCCTTATTTTGTAAAGGTAATATTAGTATCTGAATGGTCCTTCGTTTAAGACCAACTTTTCCAGTTACCTTCTGAATCAATGGAAGCAAGACGTATCCATCCATTTTGAACTTTTTGATGAAATGCTAAATTTTCATTTAGAATCCGTCTTACATACTCAGTTGGTGCTTCAACGAGTACTAACAAACGTATTGGAGCATGAAAAGCCTCTTGATCAGATTTCATAACTGACTGCCATGGAAGTCCACTCAGTAGATCACTGGCGTTTCCTTGCATCACCCCAATGCCAGCAGTGACAGTTTGAGTTGTTTTATTTCCACTTCCGTAAAAATGTGGTGCAACCGTAGAAGCATAATACTGCAGATTAATCCATTGTGCAACTGTCGTTGGTCCTGTGATAATATTTGATAGAATTTCGCCACTAGGATCTTTCTCCCATTTATAGTTGTGGAGAAAAGCTCTCCCCTCTAGATTCGAGTCTCGAGTAAGCTCACGTCTACCAATAATCATTGTTGCATTACGTGCTAAACCCCATTCTGGTCGCGTTTCACTCCAATCTTCTTCTAAACGTTGTGCCTCTTTCTCAGGATTTTTACAACCAATCTTAACACTTGGTAATGTCCGCATTCTTTCAGCACTTACTCGATTACTAACCTCTGGTAATATTTCTTGAATGCGATTAAATGCTTCCTTAGCTATCGTTGATAGTTCTGGAACGTAAAGAAATTGAAGTTTATCAGATGTTGTCATATGCTCCGCAGCAACAAAAGTTGTTTCTTTCGGTATTCTTATTCCCTCATGGTCAAGAGCATCTCTTACTTCGGGAAGATTACATAAAGTTGCCAATACCCGCGCATTGAATCCACTAGAAGCCCCTCCACATGCACCACAGTCATATGCAGAAGCATAAAGATTGTTCGTGCTGTGGCTTCCGTGACCGCAAATAATCACTAGAGGAGCAAAATCTTCGGTTAACCCCATCATCTTCAGAGCCTGTCGTACATAATATACTTTCTCTTCTTCTGTGAATCCAATTGGTAGCTCTGCTTCTGTCGTTTGCACATAATCAAGCGTAAGGTTCGTTTTTGGTTTCCGTAACCACGCTTTTCGAATACTACGAAGCATCGATCCAGCACCCCTTGGAAGAATACTTCGTGCTATTGTTTGTAAACTAAGCCATGGACCACTAATCTCAGGTAACAACAGACTTGTTGGCAAGTTAAACTTCATCTTTTTAAATGTTTGGTTAAGTGACTGAATCGTTTGTTGACGTTGATAAAATGGTTTAGACTCCATTTCAGACAAACATTCATTTACTTGGAATTGTGGTTTAAACAAAATCGGCAAAGATGGATGGCGATGTTGACTGCCCAATTCACAAGTTTCAATGGGCAAACCAAAGAAACCCGCTGTTCCAAAAGTTTCAAAAGGTCCCGCATTTTCGAGCTGACGTCGAAATGGTTCTGAACGTACATCGATACAAAACGCAAACTGTGCTATAGTTGTTGATCGTTTATTTGCAGTACTATCCAGTTTATGGATCAGTTTGTTCTTTAATTGATCTTCGTACGTTTGCTCCCACGCCTCAAGCCAAAGTCGGTTACGGACAATCCCATCAAATCGCTCAGCAAGTTCCAATCTAGCATTAGCTTCATCCAAAGATAATTGTAACCAATCACTAATTGGCATCTTTCCCCATTTGGCCCAGGATATCAGCAACGATTGTAAATGCTCTTTATCGTCCTCTTTCGTTTGCTGAGACAATGGAAGATACGGTTTAATGAATGCCAGCTCCATCAAAACCCGGACTGCTAAATATTCTATTAGTAAATACTCATCCTTAACAGATTGCTTTGATCGCCAAAGCATCATACCCGCCCAACCAGGGAGAGCAAGCAAATGTGCAACTAAATAATCTTGAATCTCCGAATATGATATTTCTAACTCGAACAACGCATCCATTAAAGCTTGGGTAGCCTCGTTAGGTAAGTTATTTAATTTCTTACGTATGCTTTTACTCACTGTTGGATCATATTGTATTAGGCTCTTCCAAGCTAGGTAAAAACCTTTTTCACGATATGGCATCATCCAGGTAGCATAATCGTCATTCAAAAATAATTTACACCACTTAATCATTTGTCCATTAAGAACTTCGGTTATCCTTTCACCTGTTCGTTGTTCCAATCTTTGACTATATGTGTTTACACTATATTTTCTAGGTATCTTATAATTCAAAAGTAGGTGTTCAGCGATATCCTCTAATTCTTTTTTCTCAGGATGATGAGAGAAATCCTTATTTTGTAATAGAGAAGCTCTGCAATATTGAAATGCAATCACTCGTGGTAATTCTAGCTGCTGTAAATGAAGCCATTCTTGCAGTCCTCTATCTAACAACTCCTGACTAATCTCACCATGATTCCATGCTGAACGTATAATAGAATCATTTGGATATAAATCCACATTGCAAGTTTCTTTAAATTGTCTTGCAATTTGATCGAATGGTCGATCCTCTATATTTGCCCAGGGGTGTCGAGCTGCAAAATTTTCTAATGGCCCAAGTGGAACAATCCATTTACTTGCTGATTCAACGAATTCTTTAAGGTCAAATTCTAGAGGATGAACATTTTCATCTACATAAAGTTCTTTAACGAAAGTTGAATTCAATGAATTTTACCTCCATGAGAAAATAATTTTGTCAAATATGTTGGGTGACTTTCAATCACTTTATTTTGAGGTTCCCCTAATCGTACAAGCCACAAATAGAGAATTGCTTTTAATTTAGATAAACGATGTCGGGTTGACCAAAAGCCAAACATACTAACTAATAAAAACATAAGAATAATTAAAATTGATACTATTGTAGGTGATTGAATACCTGTTGAAATGGTACCACTTAACACACTATGTAAAAAATATTGGATGATAAAGTAAACTATTGCTCCTCCAATGAAGAATAAAAATCCTGCAATACGTCCGTTTCTACCTAATCCTGTTGCTACGAGTTGTACCCAAGCTAAAGCAACAGACCAACCTAAAATAAAGGCACTTACTAATTGATAAGCTTCTCCATGTGAAGTGAGCCAAAAAGCAACTCCTGCTAAAAGTCCCACAATTCCTCCAGCAATTATCCAAAAACGTGATACAGGGACCTTCATATAAAAATTATCAGCCTTTTGTTGAAACACTGAACCCGACTGTAAGAAAAGAGTCGATTTGAAGAATCCATGCAACATTGCATGAATAATGGCTGCCAAATAAGCACCTAAAGCACACTGTATGAACATAAATCCCATTTGTGCAATGGTTGAACCAACAAGCTGACGTTTATAATCCACTTGTACAAACATAATGCCTGTTCCGATTAACACGGAGATACTTGAGAAAATAAGTAGTAACATTTGGACAAAATGCGCTTCAAAAAGCGGTGCAAAAAGTGTTAGGATAATTCCTCCAGCATTCACAATCCCGGCATGCATTATCGCAGATATTGGTGTTGGTGCAACAACTGAGTCTAACAACCAACGTTGAAATGGCCATTGAGCTGCTGGAATAACGATAGCAAGAATGAGTAATAAATTGATAATTGTTGTCTCCCAACCATCAAGCTTAGCAAGGCTATTCGTTTTAAGAGCATCAGACAGTTGCCACTCATTGGTTGCTTGCGCTAACCAAATAATCGCTATAAACAAAACTCCCCAACTTAGAGCGAATAAACGACCACAAACCTTCGTTGCATTTCTGGCTACTACCCACTCCTTTTTTAACCCAATTAGTAATGTTAAACCTAGTAAGGTAGCTCCCCAACCTACTAATAACAACCGCAGATCATTACTCATCCAAGCAATTGAAGCTGCAGATGTTGTTATTGTCAACAAAGTAAAATACTTACGGTATGCGGTATCGCCAAGTAAGTAATGGACGCAAAAGCGTTGTACAATAAAACCAATTGTAAGTACAAAAAATGCCAATAACCATGATAAGGAATTGAAATACATAGGGCCTATAACGATACGCTCATGATTTAGAATAAGGGCTATGAAGGCAAGAAGAGGCGGAAAAGCAAGGAATCCAACATGTATACGAACCAAATGTAAAGGTGTTTTGGGATTTAAAATAATAAGAGAATTTAAGACTGAAATCCCTAGTAATATTAAATATACAATTGGTAATGTGCTAATTTCCAATTGATTTAACATCCAAATCCCTCCACTGAATAAAAGTAAATAACCAACTCGTTAAATAAAATCCCTCTAGCATCCTCTCAAACTCTTCCCTTCCTCCAAGTAATCTTTATTGAAAAAACAAAAACCGACAATTTTTAAAGATAATGGTTCTAAATGAAACCATTAAACTTTGAAAATTGTCGGTTTACTATTAACTAACCTAAACTAGGTTTTTTAATTCGTCTACCTTTAATTCACACTTGTTATTCTAGCCATCTACTTCACTTTTTTATATAATCAATAAAATTATTGATTATGATACTAAAGCTACTAAGAATGGATATACATTTTTATGATAATTTAAATTCTAATATTTAGTAATCTTTCTGTCAAGTTCGAGCTTTTCAATTATTCTCATGTTACGTAAACACTTATTAAAGAATGAAAGCATTCCAAGAGTTAGGCTTCGGATTTTTAGAAAAAGGACCGATAGTGTTAAACGAACCTAAAGAACTGGTCCTCCATTCTCAAGCCATGAAAAGAATGATAGAACGTGGCAAATTGGATTATACGGACAGCTACTGTTTGTATTACTTGGAGCTTCTATATTAATCGGCGGGATTGTGATTTCCACAATTGGTGTATCACAAGTCTTTGTTTCAACAGATTTAAGCTTTCTATGTATGACTCCTGAAATGTTAGAAAGAATTAGTACGAATTTGATACCTGTCATTGCCCATGACCGCGCTGGATTCGGCAGTGCTCTTGTTAGTGTTGGATTTATTGTTTTAACTTTAGCATTATGGGGATTTAGAAAAGGTGAACGCTGGATTTGGAATACATTTGCAATTGGCGCACTCCCTGCTTTCACGGCAGGAATTGGAACTCATTTCTACATTGGATATACATCTTTTATTCATTTATTGCCTGTTTACTTTTTAGTCGGTTTCTATTTGGTTGGATTAGTGTTGTCATATCCTTTCTTAAAAGGGAAAAAGTAAAGCCGTATCGTCATGATAATACGGCTTTACTCAATATTCGTTTTAGTTGTCTGCATTATAGTCTTCATTAAACCATAGTTGTTCCATATCATCTACATCACCATTATAGTTAATGAGAATTTCTTCGCCTGCTTTAATATCCTTATAAGCATAAAAGTCAAATGTATGGTTGTCAAAATTAATTTCATAGGTTGCATTTGGTTCATATGAATGATTAAACAACATACCATAGCCTAAAAGGATTGCGGTATGATTTATGCCATACTCAAAAGCGTAATCCGCTAGTAATGTTTTTTCAATATGTTGGTGCTCTTCATTTGGATACGCGATGACAGGGGCTTCATGGATTAGCTGACCTTTTTTAATGTCACATGTTGCAAATACCCCTCTATTAAATTCTCCGTTACTAAGTGGGGATGTTTTTACTTCAATCATGATGTTCTCCTACTCACATTTATTATATTACTATCTTACTGTAACATGTACTAAGCATTTATGCTCAAATTTATTCATTGAAACACATTTCAATTTTTCATTATCCTAGATAATTATCATATTAATATAAGAAGAGGTGACCGAATGTTGGATTTACTATTTAGCAGTTCACCAACAGAAAACCCATTTCTCGTATTTTCATTGGAACATCTTATTTCTATATGTCTTTTCATACTAGGCATTTTTCTGTTGTATGCGTTTCGAAATCAATTAAACGAACTTATGACTAGAGTGGTTTTTGTCGCCATCATGCTTGTATTAGAAATGGTATATCACATATGGCTTATCTTTCATGATTTATGGGACGCATCACATGCTCTACCACTACAACTTTGTTCAGTTAGTTTAATCCTTTGTATACTACTACTTTTAACAAATAATAAATGGATCTTTGAAATTGTCTTTTTCATCGGAATAGCCGGTGCAATACAAGCCATCCTTACACCCGAATTATTTTACAACTTCCCACATATGCGTTATCTCCATTTTTTTATTAACCATAGTTTAATTATTTGGACGTGTCTTTTTTACGTATGGACGAAAGGATTTACAATCACATTTATATCCATCTTTAAATCGCTAATATTCTTGCAAATCGTAGCGTTTATTGCGTTTCTAACCAATATCGTAACAGGCGGGAACTATATGTTTCTAGCAAGAAAGCCACTAAGTAGTTCAACCTTGGATTATTTAGGAGATTATCCTTGGTATATCTTTTCCCTAGAAGGAGTAGCGATCCTTTTATTTTTCATATTGTACTTACCATTCTTATCTAAAAACAGAAGTACTAATAAAGAAAAAGTATAACAAAAGGGGGTGTTCATCCATATTGGATTTAACTCCCCCTTTTATTATGTAAGATACTACAGTACTTTAATACTTTTTTGCTAAACATTAAAGCACTACAACATCTTTCCCTAATATTTCTTCTAATTGAAGTAATTCAAAAACTCTTTTTACACCTTCGTTTAAATGAATAATAGTTGGTTGTCGATTCGTATCTTTTAGAAGATTGATCAGTGTTATTAACAAACCAATTCCTGATGAATCGACGAAGTCAATATTATGAAAATCAAGTTCAACAGGTCCAGATGTTTGCTGAATTTCATTCATCAGCGTTTCTTCAAATACTTCAGTAGCCTCAAGGTCTAAATCCCCATCCAAAAAAACAGTTATTTTTTCATTTGCTTCTTTAAGATTATAGCTGAACATGTTATTCCTCCTTTGATATCTCTAAGACACCAAATTCATCTAATCTTGCGTATACTTTTCTACATTGATTATATAGGATTTCAGATTGTCCTCCGACTTGGAGGGTTGTATTTTCAGTGGCACTGTTTATTTTAATAAAACCATTATTTGATACTTTAAGTTTTGCATAAGAATTTCCACGAAATCCTACTTCGTTAATAATAATACTATCTTCTGCATAAACCTCGCCACCTCGAACAAAGCCGTTTATTTTTACATTTTTTCGAGCAATTAAGTTTGAACTATGGACACCTACGCCTGGCACAATAATATCCCCACTGGAATACAACTGGCTATTCTGAACAAAATTTGCCCTTATATATGTTGGATTTGACTCAGACTGATTTAGTATTGGTGAATATAAAGCTTCTGCTAGATTGACAATTCGTTCAATATCCTTTTCCTCTTTTAAAGACGAGTGATGGAAGTGAATAAACTCTCTATCTATCATATCGGCTATATCTATCCAATCTGAATCTAAAAGTGACGCATGCTCTCGGATTTTATTGACCATTCGATTAATTAAAATTGGAATATCCTTAAACTTACTATCGTAAAGGATTTTAAGAAGTGGGCCTAGCCCTGTTACCTTAAATGTATTCACTTTGAAAGCGGATGCGTGTGCTAATTGACTAATGGCAGTAATCAGTTTATTCAATTCGTTGGTTAGTCTCAATAATTCTTTTGCTAAGTCAAGTTTAATAAGAATGCTATTCCCTGATGTGATGGCACTTGCAATAATATTATTTGCCACAATAATTGATTGACCTGATAGTACTTTTGCGCGAATGATGTTTCCATCTACTTTAATGTTGCCTTTAGCTTCAACAGTCATATTGTCTTGAATAGATGCCTTAATGTCTACTGCACCTAGGTAGTGTACATTCCCTGTTTCAATGGTTACGTCATGTTGAATGACTAATATGGGAATAACAGAAACAGATACTTTTTGTCGACTAATATTTACTTCCGGATATCCTAATTCTGTAGAAATGACTTTTAGATCTTCCGTAAGATATGCACCTGTACCCACTTTCAACTGAATGGGATAGACTTCTTTTGGCTCGATTACCAACCCTGTAACGTCCTTCCCAGGAAGACCTTGTACAGGTGGAACTACTATACCAATTATTTCCCCTACATTCACAGATGGGAACTCTCTAGTTTCCCTAAAATCGACAGAACCATCCATACGCTCTTTTACTTGTTTTTTAACATCAACATCATTGTAAAGTTGAAAGTATCCGTTTTCCCCTTCTGTTACAGGGGTCCCCTTTGCAATAAGAAATCTTCCATCTACGTCTGACGCACACGCCTTATCAATGGCGACATAGTCTAATCCATGCGTAACATGAAGATCTTTTAACCTTTTTAGAACATCATTTGAATTAATATGAAGTGGGGTGTTAACTTCTACTGTAGTGATTTGGAGCTGTTCTTTCGGCTCTAAATCGACTGCTTTTCGGGTGATTCTCATCCCTACCTTTACCTCTAAATATACTTCTAGTCGATCAGAAGTAATTTCAATTTCCCATTTCGGTAATATATCTTCATTCGGAACTTCAATTTTGATGACATCTGTTTCAGTAATCGGTTCTAGTGAATTTAGTAATCTACCATTCTTTAAAATTCGCACTCCCTTTGAAGGTTCAATGAATGGCAGCTTGTCTTCAGCATCTTTACAGTAAATCTTACCATCTAAGACCCATGCCTTACCTCTTAAATTTTCTGGACTATATTGGTTGTTAACTTTATTTAAAAGTATACTTTGTTCATCCTCGAGATTAGACTGAAGTTGTTCATTGGACTGAGTCTCAGTATTTTGCAATTTATCGGTTCGTTCATCATCAAGTGTTGCTAAGAACTCTTCTATTGATGGACGCTCATCTGGTAACTTTTCTTTTACGTTCGTTGAAGATGATTGTTTCACTAACTGAGCATTCGATTGTTCAATCGACTTAAATTTGGATAGGTCCTCTCCTTCATCTTTAACAGTTACCTTCACAACAGCTGGCTTCATTTTAAATCCGAAAAGACCTTTTTCTCCATGCTCAATAATTTCGACTTCAACTTCAGTAATGTCTTTTCCCAATTTCGACAGAGCTAATTCAATTGCTTGTTTTGTATTCTTACCTTTTGATGTAATTGACCCATCCATTCAAATCCTCCTATCATGCACTAGTGGGAAATAAAATTCGGATCTTATTGACCTCTTTTACCAATTTTCAACATAACCATTGTAATATCATCTTTTTGAGGTAATCCTTCGGTATATTGATTCACAGTTTCGATTACAGACTTCTCTATTTCTTTAACATTTTTAGAAACGACCGATTTTAGCAAAACAGATAACCGGTCCACTTTAAACATATCCCCACTTTTATTAACAGCTTCAATGATACCATCAGTGTACATGAATACGAGATCCCCTTCTGATAATGAAATTGTTTTTTCTTGGTAGATTTGGTTTGGTAGACCACCTAGCATAATCCCTTTTACAGATGGGACACGTACCTTGTTTTGATTACGCTTTATGATTTCTGGTAATGAATGTCCCGCACAAGCATACGTAAAGGTTCCCGCATCTGAATCCCAGTCAGCACAAAAAACCGTAACAAATGAATGAAGCGTGCGTAAATCTTTAAAGATTGCATTATTCATCGCTTTTAACGTATCTCCCGGTCCTTTGGTTGATCCGGCTGCAGCTCGAAATGCACCACGCGTTAAAATCATTAACATGGCGGCAGGAATCCCTTTGCCCATAACATCACCAATAATTATCCGCATTTTCCCATTCGAAAGGGGGTAGAAATCGAAATAGTCCCCCCCTATTAATCTCGCAGGAATTGAGATGCCTGACAGTTCATCATGCTCTAATGTTGGTTTATCAGCATTCAATAATGTTGACTGAATATTCTTCGCCAAATTAATCTCACGTTCTAGTGATTTTCTTTGAAAATCAATCGATTTAATATCGTGAAATAACTCACGGTTTAGTTGCATGATTATCGTCCCCACCTAGTAGAGAATTTTTTACATCAAATACACCGATTGTTTCAAAAAGGTAAATGATTTCATCTGACATTCCGGTAAATTGTACTTTGATATTTAAACTAGCAGCATTGTGAAGAATTGAAATAATGGCACCGATTCCCGTTGAGTCAATAAACTCCAGCTCAGTAAAATCAATTTCAATGTCTGTAACTGAATCAGCGATTTTTTGATTGAGTTTAAAGGTATCAATCGTTGCGAAGTCTAGTATTCCTATTATCTTAAAAACCTGCTTAGTTCCTTCTACAATACTTTCTACTGTTAAAAGCATGATGTACACCCCTATTTAAGTTTAAACTTATCCATATTCTTGAATAGCGTATGTGAGATTTCGGATAACTCCACTGATTGAGATTGTAACGATTTAATTAAATCGGAAAGTGTAATCGTGATATCTGTCGTTGATTGTGCACGATTGTTCGTTAATGTTCTGACATGTTCTACTTTTGTGAGAACTACTTCTACATCTTCTGTTTTAGGCATCAGTTGCAATTTCTCTTCTAACATATCTAAAAAGTCCATAATCTCAAAAGCATCCTCACGAGCTTTAGAGGTTAAGTCAATCGAAATTTCGTACACTTTTTCAGCTGACTCACTTGCTTCAACTTTTAAATCAGCAGAAAGCATTTGCACTTTTTCTGCTTGTTTCGTCGTATCCTTTAACACTGAATTTAACGTATTAGTCATTCGATTAGCACTTGTTGATAAATCTGCTAATTCTCCTTTATCTTTTACATTGCTTTGAGTCGTGAAATCTCCTGACTCCAATGTCTTTATTTGTGATATGATCACTTGAATATTCTTATAGATTTTGCTGAAGAATCTAGTAGATAAGATAAATAGTGCTACTAATGAAAGCAAACTAAACCCTAGAAGGATATACGACATATTTTTTAACGGTTCACTTAATAAATCATAATCTAACCCAACATAAATGACTCTGCCGTCTTCGATTGGAATAAACATCTTGTAGTATGTATGTCCGTCTTGTTCAACAATATATGAAATCCTTTGAAGATTATCTGCTAAACTAATTAATATTTCCTGATCCCTATCTGTTTCAGATTGGAAATTACCATATTCCACTTTTTTCCAAAGCTCTGTCTTTATATCTAATACGGATGGGTCAGCATAAACCTTTGGCGTTAAAACTGCTATTTCTTCAACATATTTATTTGACTCTAACACACTTTCAATCCAGGTATTGGGTCCAACCTTTTGAGTAAATTGGTATACTTCATTTGCCTCAAAGAAAGGGTTTATAATGTAATCTTTATTTTCTGGTAAATAATAACCATATTTAAAAAAAGTTGGCTTATCATTATGTGATCCTGAAGGAGCTATAGGCAACATTATTGAGTCTTCATCAATATAAGTTTTAAAAGGAGCTTGCACATCCTTACCGTGCATCAAATTAAATATCATCTTATAACTTGGAGATTCTTCACCTAAGTACTCCTTAAAGTTAAATCCAATATCTAATGGGTCAGTTGATCTTACTCCTTTTATACCCTCTCCTTGGTCACTAAGTAAAGTTATACCTGCAATGTTGAATTCCTCTTTTAAAGCCACTAACTCCTCATCAGTAATACTATCTAAATCTTTATCACCTAATCTATCATTGATACGTTGTGCTATTGATTTTAACCTCAGATCTAGTTGTAACTCAATAGCCTCAGTTGCTGCTTGAGTTTCAAGTATACCTTGCTCTATACTTTTACTTACTTTAAAAGCTTCAGTTGCAACATCAGAATCTATTTTCATACTCAAATACATATATTGAAATACTGCTGAGCAACTTAATATAATTAATAGAACAATTAACATTCTAGTTGTAAATTGTCTTTTTAATGTGCTATTTGTCTGTTTTATTAGTTCTACCATATAGGTTTATCCCTTCATAAATTGATCTATTAATTTCAGTTTATCTACCTTTCCATGAGTTAAAGGTAAATCATCAATAAATATTACTTTATCTGGGATTTTATAGGATGATATTCGTCCCGAACAATACGAACGAATATCTGTTGCCGTTACCCCCTCAGCAATAACAAAAGCAACTACTTGTTCACCATATATATGATGAGGGACACCGACAACAGCGACATTTACTATTCCTTCTATATTTTGAAGGAAGCTTTCCACTTCGCTAGAAACTACTTGTTGACCACCCTTCTTAATAACATCCTTCTTTCGACCTACTATCTTGAAGACCCTATCAGAAGTAAACTCTACTAAGTCTCCAGTCTTGAACCAGCCGTTTTCAAAAGCTTGTTCTGTTAAAATAGGGTTATTATAGTATTGTGAAAACATTCCTTCTGTTTTTAATAATAACTCTCCTTCTAGGATTTTATGTTCTGCTCCTTTTACCAATACAAACTCTAAATCATCTAAACGACTATTCGAATCAATATATCCATTAGCAATAGAACCCGCTTCTGAACTACCATAATGGGATACAAATTTGCATTTCTCCATCAGAGGAAAACTATTGGCAAAGTTTGGGGATATTTTCTCCCCTACAACGCATACTAATTCTAAGTTTTTAAGGACTTCAGGTTTTATCTTACTTGCAAAATTATAGATTGATTTAAAGATTGAAGGTGTTGTCGAGAATTTATTACAGTTCGTCTTTTCCATAGTGTCAATAATTTTTAATAAATCAAATTCATCAGATACAACAAGGTTTGCTCCAGCCTTTAAAACTGTATTTGAGGAAACGACCCAATAAAATGAACTAGTTGCAGAGTATATAAACATATTATCTGACGGTTTTAATTCATAAGCTTCTGCTAAACAACGACAGGTATAGTCGAACCCACCATCCTCACATACAATTCCTTTCGGTTCTCCAGTGCTTCCTGAAGTGAATGTTATATAACCACCTGAAAGCTTAGACAAATTCTTAGTTGAAGAACCAAAAGAATGTTCATCCCAAGTTATAAAATCATCTGTAGTAAATATTGTAGTTTTTGTTTCGAAATTGTTAGCCCACTGACACATTATACCTGAAAAATGAAAACCAACACTAACGTTAACTGAAAAAATAATGTGTGGGTCTAGTGAATTAAGTACCTTTGTTAAATCATCTGATTTAAACTGTAAACTAAGAGGTACAACTGTACCATTAAGTTTGTTAATTGCATGGAATAATGCAATATAATTTTTGATGGAATCAACTAAAATAGCAACTTTTTTTCCTTCAAGGTTAGAATGGCCTAGCATCTCTTCATATTTACTAACTAATTCCCTTAATTCTCCTGCAGTATGCTCAGTATTAAATGTTGATAAAGAGATATTATCTTTACTTATACCTTCTAAAACATTTGTATAGAAATTCATTCTACTGTACCATCCAATACAATTTTGTATAAACCACCAACAGTACCAATTTTGTCGGAATTCTCAATGAAGTAACTAAACGAAATTTGATAATAATCCGCTAAACTAGTAGTCAAGTTTACAATTTGAAGTGAATCTAGATTTAACTCATCTCTTAACATAGTATCCTCTGAGACCTCATTTTCCTCAAGTTCTAATAATTCGAAAAATGTCTTAGTAAAATCATTAAACGTCATTGATATTAACTCCTTTAAACCATTCCGCAGAACGTTGTCGAATTTCATGTAATTTATAATTACAACAGTGACCTTCATCTTCATAGGTAATAAAACGTTTTTCTTGTTTAAATTGATTATATGCATTAACTAAGTCTTCTTCACTAATTAATAAGTCCTTACCTCCATGAAACACTAAAATATTATTTATATTTGATACTTCTTCAAATGAAGGTAGATGTCCAACTTCAAAGTCAACTAACATATTACTGATGCGTTCTTTAAAATAGTCTGGTAGTTTCACAGCTGATGTATATTTAGTAGGTGGACTTACTGTTACAATTTTTGATACTAGAGGATGTTTACTTCCCTCTATCGCCCAAGCTCCACCTGAACTTGTCCCAAATAGATTAATATTTAAATTTGGAAACTCATTATGTGTATATTCAACAATCCCCTTCATGAAATGATTCCATGATTCAAAGTCAGCTTTATGCCCATTAATAAGTAAGGTCTCCCCTTGACCTGCACCATCAAAACTAACAACTACAAAACCTTCCTCAGCAAAGTCTTTTTCATACAAATAAAATTCTTCTTTGGTACAATCTGTTGGCGTTATAAGTAATACCACTCCATAAACTTGGCGTGCTGGTATACGAATACGCCCCTCATAATCTTTGTTGTTAATAGCTAAGGTATGATATGTTATTTCATCTTTAGAAACTTTGTCAGCATAATAGAACTGCTCAAGACAACGTCTATACCATTCTACTCTAGAACCTGAAGGTAAAGGAAATACCCATTGAATCAAATTATAATAGATTCCTGCTTTACGATAATGATATTCAGCCATATTAGTATCGCTTTTAATATCATACTCTTTGGCAGTATCATAATGCTCTAATGCTTTTGACTCTAAAGTCTTTATCCACCCCTCTAAGTTAATCATTTTTGACTTATTCTCGTTTATAAATTTTTCTTCTATACCATGAACAATCCACCGATCCCAAAAACCATTATCCAAAACACTTGCTAAAATTGTTTTCTCAATGATGACATCAGTTGTTAATTTACTATTACTTTCAACTTTCCCCATTTTCTTCCACTCCCTTAAAAATTAGAACTATTGTCGAGCCACTCGATGATGTTTTTAGTAAAACACGGGTTGAGAGTTTTAACATTAATGTAAAGCCTTGTCCTAATGACCTTTTTGTTGAGTAACCTGGCATTAGGACTGTATAAGGTAATATTTTTAGTGGGAAACCTTCCCCTTCATCTTCTATGAGAATATTTAAAGATTGACCGCTCATCGTTATTAAAAGTCGTCCATTTTTAGCGTGTTTTAATATATTTGTAATGGCTTCAGAAATAAGTAAGATGTAGCTCGTCACTTTAGTTGACGAAATCCCTTCTTCAAGTAATTTTTCTTTAGCTTTATTTCTCACTAAAGGCACGTCTTCTTTCACTACAACCGGCTCATCTAGAAGTATTCTCTCATTCTTAAATTTCTCAATGTCTTCTTCTTTACTTAATAAAAATTTTCCATGGCTCGCAGCATGGAGCACATCTCTGTAAATTTCCCATTCTTTGTCATCTTCGCTAATTTCTCTAATAGGTTCGTTCTTTAAATTGAAGTATATATGATTATTTTCTTTCAATAACTCATAAACTTCTAAAAGATTTTTATGATAGGTAGAAGATAATTGCATATCCTTTATATTTAAATAAACATCCTCGTCGTTTTCCAACCAAGCGACGAGGCGATCAGCAAGATAATAAAGATATTCCTCTTCTATCTCTAAATTCAATTTAGTTAGGTCTATGTTTAATACATCCGTAATTAATTTACCGTGTTCACATTGCTGCACTCCAACAAATTGACCTAATTTATTTGCAATCCATCCTACAACAGATACTCTTTGATGATCCTCTAACGAATGGATTGTGTTGGGGACTACAGGCATTGCTGGAATTTTTTCTTTTCCCTTTAGCAATCTTCCAAATAGCGGATTCATGGTGTCCACTCCCTATTATAGGATGCCTAAAGGTGGCGTAATTGTAACTTCCTCTACTACCACCCCTTCTGGTTGGCACAAGATTGAAGCAATATGTTTCGCAATTACATCCTGCGGTATCATTTTTGTTTTATCGGGGTGATTCTCAATATTGTCCCAAAAAGTTGTACTTGTCGAACCTGGTAATACATTCGTTACATAAACTCCCAGTTTTCGTAACTCTAACTGCATTACTTTTGATAATCCGAGCAAACCGAATTTTGATGCAGAATAACCTGAATTTCCTTCAAGTACCGTGTTACCTGCAATTGAATTTATATTAATAATTTGACCTTGCTTGTTGTTTACCATATGTTCAGCAAAATACTTCGAAGTGATAAATGTCCCCCTCAAATTAACAGAAATCATTCGGTCAAATTCTTCTGTTGTCAATTCTAAAAAAGAGTTAAATGTACCATATCCAGCGGAGTTTATTAGTGCATCAATCTTACCGAACGTTGACACGCCAACGTTAAAAAACTCCTGTACTGATTTTTCATCTTCTACATTTAAGTATTGGTAGGCCACTTTCGTAGAAATTAAATTCGCAAATTCGCTTAAATTTTCAATACTTCTTGCACCAAGTAATAGATTCGCACCGAGGGAAGATAGAAGGATCGCAGTTTCTTTACCAATTCCCTTCGAAGCACCAGTAATCGCAACGGTTTTCCCTTTTAGGCTGTTCGCATCAAATAACATAATCACCCTCACCTAAATATTCAAAGTAATTTTTTTCTGTTTCCCAAATACCAATTTTATGTAAATTTGGAATATGAGGTTTTAGTAAATTGTAAAACACCATAGCTACTACTTCAGATGTCGGATTTAGATCTTTAAATTCTTCGGTATCCAAGTTTAAATGCATATGATCAAATTTATCCAAGATTTCTCGCTCTACGAGTGCATCTAGATCAGCTAAATTGATAATCATACCAGTTTCGGGTGAAGGCACCCCTTTTACTTGAACATCTACAAAATAGTTGTGTCCATGTCCATGTGGATTGTTACATTTACCGAATAGTTGTTGATTTTCTTCGTCCGTTAAATGAATACTATGTAGTCGATGTGCAGCAGAGAAATGGTATTGTCTCGTCAAATAAGTCATTTCATCGATTTTCCTTTCAGCGTTTAAATAATGATTTTCATGTAGACGCAAATTGAATAGTTCACATCCTACAAATCGATCCTTTAAAGAATCCCAAATATAATTGACTATATTTTCTGTAGTAGGCAAGTTATGGATGAAATATGGATGTTGTCGATCTAAAAATTTACCATCCAGTTCTTCAGCTAAAAAGGAATTTACGATATGCTTTATGTCTGTTGTGTTCACTACGATGCCTGAGTCCATGTTAAGCTTTCCTCGTACCATTACTTCAAGCTTGTAATCATGCCCATGTCCATTAGGATAATTGCATTTACCAAACGTTTCTCTATTACGTTCTTTACTCCAGCTAGGAACGTTGTAAGTGTGAGTAGCTGAAAAGTCTACTCTCCTTGATAAATAAAGCACTTGGGTTTCCTCCTTCTTTAGTTCCTAGAAATGGATCTTTCAAATTCTTCACAAAGGGAAACATTCTGCTCAAATAAACCTTTTTTAATCGTTGTTACTGTTTTAGTACCTGGTTTTTTTACACCACGTGCACACATGCAAAGATGTTCCGCTTCAAGTGTAACAATTACTCCTTTAGGCTGTAACACGTTTTCGATAGCATTTGCAATTTGAGTTGTCATTCGTTCTTGAACTTGAGGGCGTTGAGATGTCAATTCGACTAATCTTGCAAATTTGGATAAGCCGATTACACGACCATTTGGGATGTACCCAATGTGTGCTTTCCCGAAAAATGGGATAATATGATGTTCACAAAATGTGTAAAATGTAATATCTTTTACGGTTACAATTCCATCGTAATCTTCTGCGAAAGTAGTTGTTAGCGCCGTTTCAGGGTCAACACCTATTCCTTGAAATACTTCGCGATACATTTTTGCTACTCTTTTAGGGGTATCAAGTAAACCTTCACGAGCTATATCTTCACCTAATTCTGATAGTATAGTTCGTATTGAGTCTTCTAAAATGTTATTATCTTGAATATCTTCATTAGTTTCTTCATTAATTTTTGGCATTTTTTTAGTATCAATCATGTTTACTAGTCTCCTATTAATTTTTTCTAAGTAATTTCTATCATGTTGTTAAGGATTGTGTTAAAAATCGTCTAAAAACTACTTTAACTCATTCAAAATCATCGTAATCTCTTTTATTTTTTCCTCGACCTCTATTATTTCTTCTATTATTTTTCTCAACTCGAAGTAATGATCCTTACATTCTATCTCATTAGTTATGTCAATTTTCTTGCGATAACTTTGAACTAATTTTCCAAATAGCTTGATTTTTTCTCTCTCAAAGTTATATTTTAAATCTCTTTTTCTTAAATTCTCTAAATCGGTTGCTTGTTGCTGAATAATTGCGAGTAAAAACTCCTCTTTTTCATCATCATTCATTTGCTTCTCTTTTGTAATTTTTAAAATTTCATCTTTAATTTTATGTTTAGAGAAATGATATGGTATGATTTCCGTTCGTTTTTGCTCCGATATTCCACTATTTGTGGATGAATTATTTAAATCCATCTTGTCACCCCTGTTAGAAAAACATTGAATATTAGTCCATTTTTAATTTTCCTCATACTAATACCCAAATTTATCATTCTTTAATTATGTAATTTATATTTAACTTCTAAATTAATTGAGAAAATATTAGAATAATACAGCAAATAGAATCTTCCAATTTAACATTTTATCACATCTCTTTTTTACTATAATAATCAAACGCAATAAACAGTTCTTTATAATTAATTAAAAACGCATAAATAATTCTATATACCCATTAACAAATTTAATCAAATTGTACTATTCTGTACTTATTTAGTAGAAAATTTTCCTTCAAGTTGAAGTGAATTGGAAGTAAATAAATAAATTAAAAACCCTCCTCCATGGTAGAATACCTAGGAAGGGGGCTTAACATACAAGATAGATTGCTACATATAAATCCCAACTATTTCCCTTTCACTGGAAGAAACGATAGAACGTTGCTTAGTAAAAAGGTACGGCTGGCTCGTTTTCCAAAACAATATGCTGTAAAAGTGGATTCTTCTACTTTCGTGACTTTTACAGTGCGTTTTGTAATTTCACCACTTTTTGAAATATACATTATGTCAATTAACTGCTTACGCTCCATCATTTTTATTAATTGACTCTTAATTTCTACATCTCCTTTAGGAATGTTTGTTCGCTTTATGATATTCTATTAACCATTGAATATTTTATGAATACGAAACAACAATGTTTAATAAAAACCTTTTAAAGAAAGGCATACCTAAAGTTTATTCATAATTATTTGAATCCAACCGAATATGGAAATCCATAATATTGCACTTATGATGAATCCATTTAATAATCCGATAAAAAACCTATTATCCAACACATGACCACTCCTTATAAGTAAGGATTGGCAAAATTTCACTACTTAAACCCTGTAAAAAGCAAATCATAAATTTAATGCAATGTATAGATACGAAAAACACCCTATTTGAGAATGCTTAGATTCGTTTATTAAACTTTGTTATATACTTATAATAATCCAGCATGAACCATTTGAAGAATATCGCTATCCGCTTGAAGTATATCCTTCTCAGCATTTCTAACAATTTTTTCAGCAGTTTTTTGGCCTTCATCGATGACTTCTTTTTCATCCACAGTTAGGATTATACGATTCTCCATAATAACTTTCCCATCAATAATAACTGTTTCAACTTCACTGCCACGTGCAGAATAAACTAGATTTGGTACTATGTTTCGAATAGGAGATTTTAAGATTGGAAAGAATGTTGGTGCAGTTAAATCTAGTAATATAATATCTGCTTTTTTCCCTTTTTTAAGTGAACCAACTTCATTATCTATCCCCATAACCTTAGCCGCCTCTATTGTTGTCATTCGAACGGCTTGTGTTGCATTAAAGATTCTGGGATCTTTATATTTTACCTTATTTAGAATGGCTGCCATTTTCATTTCATTAAACATATTATTACAATTATTTCCTGGTGATTGATCTGATCCTAAACATGCTGTTCCTCCAGCATCTAAAAACGCCTGAACTGGCGTTATCATGCCATCAATGATTCCTATACTCCCTGCGCAGTAAATCATTTTCGCTCCACTTTTTGCAACAATGGCTGTTTCTTCATCGGTTGCCTCAGTTAAATGAACAGCAATTAATCGATCATTTAAATAACCTTGTTCTTCCAAAAATTCAATCGATCTTTTACCATATCGTTTCTCGATTTGGTCAATTTCACGATCCCCTTGAGCAACATGCATATGAAGTTTTGTATCTAATCTTTCAGCATGGTTTCGAATCTCTTGTAACAATTCAATACTCATCATATCTGGTCCATGGGGTCCTAAAATGACAGATATTCTACCATTTTCTGTTTCATGATGTTCTTCAAACATTTTTAAGTTTCGAGTAAGTTTTTCTTCCCCTATAGACGAGTTGAATTCATAAAGTTCACCTACTGGTAAATCCCCAATATTATCTGGAATTTCATTTACAAGTTCTGCTACTCTAGCTCTTGCACCTATTTTTTTGTAATTTTGAACAATTAAATCCATACGTCCATCGTAATCACAGAAAGTCGTTGTTCCTGCCTTAAGTCCCTCAATTATATTTACCATCGAGCCTGCAACACTTGCCTCTGGCGTTAAATGTTTTTGAAATGGCCATAGCCCCTTTTGCATCCAGTTTGACATGTCTTGCGCAACCCCACGAAAAATATTTATACCCGTATGAATATGTGCATCAATAAAGCCCGGCATAATCAACTTATTTTTCGCATCAATCATTCGTTCAGCTGAATATTGTCTTATAATATCTTTTGTATGTCCAACAGCCTCTATTAAGTTTCCCTTAATAGCTATTGCCCCATTTTCTACAAAACCTACGCCTCTTCCCTCCATCGTTAAGAGGTCTCCGTTGTGTATAATGATATCTACTTTCATCAACTCATCCCCGTTCTTATAACTGACTATTTATGACATACCTTCAATTTCGGTATTTTGGTTTAATCTACTTCTTAAAACAAACAAAGATAATAGTAATAGAATTGCCGTAATAATAATTCCTACTATAGCGTTTTGAGTTAAACCAGATGCTAAGAATCCACCGGCCGATGAAAATGCAATGACAATTGCATATGGCAACTGAGTACGAACATGTTCTACATGATCTGCAGCAGCACCAGTAGATGCCATAATGGTTGTATCTGAAATAGGCGAACAATGATCACCAAATAGTCCGCCACTTATTACAGCACCAATCGCTAACGCTAGATTTAAATCTAAAGCAGCTGCTAATGGAATTGCAATTGGCATCATAATTGCAAAGACCCCCCATGAACTACCAGTAGCAAAAGCAATTAATGCTCCAATCACAAAAATAATCACAGGTACAATAAATGTAGGCATATTGCCACTTACTAAATTAGTAATATAAGTACCTAGTCCCATCGTATCTGCCACATTCCCTATCGACCAAGCCATTACTAATATAAGTGGAACAATCATAAGTTTTAAAATACCATTTGTTAGTTCGTCAAATAGAGTTAACAGTGAAGTCTTGTAGCGAATGCGAGCATATAAAATTCCGCTTAATGCTCCAAAAATAAAACCAGTTATAATAGAGAGAACAATATTTGCATTTAAGAATGCCCCTCGTATTCCATTTCCTGAAATATTTCCGGTCCAGAAGATCATCATAAATATCGTAGTCATTAAAACTACCATTGGTATAATAAAACTTAATATATCTGATTTAGTTTCGCTAACTATGATTTCATTTTCAGCAGTTTCATCGACCATAAGTTTGTCATTTTCTCCGAAAAGTTGACCAGTTTCAATTGCTCTTTTTTCTGCTATATACATAGGACCAAAATCTAGCTTTAGATTAATAACAAAAAGAACACCAATCATCGCAAAGAGACCATAAAGGTTGTAAGGAATCATTTGTATAAATAAACTCCATGGATTATCACTAAACCCAAGTGCTGCAAGTTGTGTTGCTATTAGGCCTGTAATAAATGGCCCATAGCTACTGATCGGTGACATGGCTGCAAGTGGACTGCCCATAGAATCTAAGATGTAAGCTAATTTTACACGTGAAACTTTCATTTTATCTGCTAATGGACGGGTAACCGTTCCGAGAATTAAAACAGGTTCAGTATAAGAAAATAAGAAAGAACTCCCCCAAACAAAATTCTGTGTTTTCTTCCTAGTGTTAATTCTTTTAGACATTACCTCTGCAAATGATCGTGCTCCCCCTGTTACACGGAGTATGTTAACAAAACCACCAGCCAATGTAACTAATAATAGTAAACTAGCATTCCATGGGTCTGCGATAGATGGTATTACTATTTCTGTAATTGATGATGTAAAACCTACAAATGGATTCCATCCACTAATGATCGTAGCTCCAAACCATACACCGATGAACAAAGAAAGAATTGTCTGTTTCGTAACAATGGCAATAACAATAGCAAGAATAGGCGGAATTAGCGACAATATTCCATATTCCATCCAAATACACCCCTTTTATTTTTATCCAAACACTAATCACCCTCAATACAGTCAATCAATTTTTGAATATGCATTTTAGAGAAATAAATTGCTTTTTCAACATCATGACTTACTATCGCTTCTAAAATTAGTTTGTGTTCATCAAGGTGATGTGCCTGGCGAAGTTTATGGGCAATTTTCGGAAATTTTTCTTCTAACTTTAACTCTTCATGTATTAGCAACTTTAACATGGCACCGAGAAAGCGATTACAAGAAAGTTCAGAAATTAAAATATGGAAATTCATTGGAAGTGTATTGACTTCTTTTTGCTCTCTCACATATGTATCATGAATTTTTACTGTTTCTTCTAACAGTTTTATTTCTTCCTCTGCTGCATGTTCAATAATATCTTTAATAATTTCAGGTTCTATGAGTAGTCTTGCTGTAAGTAAATCAATAATATCTTGTGGGCTTGCCGTGTCAGTTGCTTCCTTAACTTCTTCTTCAATTTGCTGTCTCTCCATATTTAAACGCATTCTCTCAAACTCTAGTACACCTTGATCTGTTAGAACACGACCTTGGGAGTTCACTTTAACCGTCAAATCTAGACGATCCATCTCTTTTAGTAATCTCCCTACTGAAGCTAGGCTAAGATTGACCCCTAACTCTTCCATTTTTTCTTTTAAAATCCATGTACCTAATGGTTTATTAGCATTAGCTAAGCAATGTAAAGCAACAAAAAGGTTGTAATTAACTTGCGTTGAGATAACTTCCTTCCCATTTACTCCTACCAACCTTTCACCTCCTCCTCATTGATGAGTAGTTAAAGAAGTATATTCACAGTAGTAATAAAAAAACACATTTTCTGAATATTTTTCTTCTAAAAAAAAACATTGACTAAGTATTATGTTAAAATCTCTAATTAACAAAAAAGGCATAATTCCTTAAAAGAATTACGCCTGAATTATGAGAAATACTAAAATAATTAAATTTGGAAAGATTAGAAAGGATATTCCCTAGGCTCAGTTTGGACTGAAATCCATTTTGTTGTTGTAAACTCATGAAGGGCCCATTCACCACCATATCGACCTAGACCTGATGCCTTCTCTCCTCCGAATGCAACAATCGGTTCATCGTTTACACCTTGGTCATTGACATGAATCATCCCAGTTACAATTTGCTGTGCTACCTTCACACCATGTTCAATTGAACCAGCGTGGACGGCGCCGCTTAGGCCATATTCACTATCATTGGCTACATGGATAGCCTCTTCTTCACTATCAACTGCTATAACCCCTACAACTGGACCGAATATCTCTTCCTGAGCAATTGGCATATCATTCGTTACATTGGAAAGAATGGTTGGACCAAATACATTGCCCTCTACCTTTCCTTGTAGTGCATATTGAGCTCCCATAGCTATACTGTCATCAATAAGCTTTTGAATCCGTACCACCTGCTTGTTATTAATTAATGGTCCAACAATGACATCCTCGTTTCTTGGATCACCATATTTTATTTGGGATGCCTTTTCTACAAAGGACTTTAAAAATTGTTCATAGATTGGTCTTTCCACGATAATTCGATTCAAAGACATACAGATTTGTCCACTATTTAAAAACTTACCAAATGCAGCAGAACTTGTAGCTCGATCAATATCTGCATCCTTCAAAACCACCATAGCATTATTACCACCCAGTTCCAAGGCTACACGTTTTAAATGCTTTCCACAAAGCTCACCAATATGGCGCCCAACTGGAGTTGAACCTGTAAAGGAAATGATTCTCGGAATAGGATGTTCCACAAAACTATCGCCTACTTCAGAACTTTTACAAACCGTAACATTAAACAACCCTTTTGGAATTCCTGCATCCTCGAATAATTTTCCAAGGAAGAGACCACCAGAGATCATCGTTTGTACATCTGGTTTTAGAACTACTCCATTACCAGCTCCCAGTGCAGGTGCTACAGAACGCATCGTTAAATGAAATGGAAAATTAAAAGGACTAATAATCCCCACTACCCCTGCTGGCTTTTGGTAGATACGATTTTCTTTACCAGGAATAACAGAAGGCATAAGGTGTCCATGCATGCGGAGTGGGAATGTAGCAGCCTCTTTCATGATGCCCATAGCAGCGTTAATCTCAATTTCTGCTTTCGTATGGGATGCACCATTTTCCTCCACTAAAATTTTTAATATCTCACCTTTTCTTTCCATTAATAAGTCTACTGCCTTTTCCATGATAGCCGCTCTATCATAAACATTGATCGCTTCCCATTCCTTTTGTGCGCTTTCTGCTGCTTTATAAGCTTCATCAATATCCTCAACGCTTGCTAATTTAATCTCTGCTAATGCATCTCCATTAAATGGATTTACAGCTGTATAGACTGTACTACTCTTACCATCTCTCCATTGGCCACCGATAAATTGTTTATTCCATTGTGTGTACATAACGAAACTTCCCTTCTCATTTAGCCTATTTACCTTAATTATTACAAATGCTGTATAACTAAATTATTTTTCTTATCTAAGCAACCAGTTTAGGTATGCTCCTATATTTGAATATTGTCATTAATGTCAATTTTCAAACCCTACTCATACCTGTTACTCTTATACTTCTTAAAGTCATAAATAAGGGGCATAATTCATTTTTACAATATAAACAATCATGAGTTTTTCACACCCAACCCTGGCATGAAAATAAGTACCTTCGGTTCATAATGGTAATGACACAAACAGGATGTAAGACGTGGGTTTTTTTGGTGGCGTTGACCCTGTAATAAAAACTGTTTGAGTGAATTTGGTGTTCAACCCTTTGTTAGCTCCGCTTGTTAGAAGGATGACTACGTACAGAAAAATGCTTATATTCAAATTCACTCACTGTTTGTGATCTTCATGTATCGGAGTGATTTAATGGAGGTATTCATTGAGAAGTGTGCAGGTTTAGATGTACATTCAAAAACAATTGTAGCCTGTGTTATTAAGGGGAATCGTGAGGACGATCTGTATACAGAAATCGAGACATTTCCAACACTCACAAAAGATTTGTTTCGACTTTTAAAATGGTTAGAGGGGCATGAAGTTACACACATTGCAATGGAAAGTACGGGTGTGTATTGGAAACCTGTTTTTAACATTTTAGAGGATTTCTTTGATATCACTTTAGCGAATGCACAGCGGATTAAAAATGTACCTGGAAGAAAAACTGATGTTTCAGATGCAGAATGGATAGCGAAGCTATTACGTCATGGTTTGATTGAAAAGAGCTTTGTTCCTCCTCTAGATATTCGTGAACTAAGAGATTTAACAAGACTGCGTAAAAAGTGGATTAGTCACTTAGTTTCAGAGAAGAATCGAATACAAAAGGTATTAGAAAGTTCAAATGTTAAACTAAGTACAGGTATCTCAGATGTATTCGGTGTATCTGGTCGAAAACTATTAAATCGATTAATTGAACAAGGCTATGTCGATGAAGTAGATGTGGAAAAAGATATTCATGGAAAGTTGATTCCAAAAAAACAACGGATTACAGATTCTCTATTTGGAACAATTAATGAACATCAAATCTTCCTAATTCGTCAATCTTGGCAACATATTCAATACTTAGAAACTTTAATTTCAGAAATTGAAGAACGGATAGATCAACTCCTGCAAAATTATCAAGAAGAGCTACAGCTGTTAATCACCATACCAGGAATAAGTAAAGATACTGCGGCTGTGATTATTGCAGAAATCGGAGTAGATATGGGACAGTTCCCGACATCTCAACATCTTGCATCATGGGCTGGCGTTTCGCCTGGTAATCACGAAAGTGCTGGGAAAAGAAAGAGTACACGTACAGTGAAAGGAAATCCTCATATTAAATCCGCCTTGTGTGAGGCAGCTTGGGCTGTATCTAGAAGTCGAAATCGATGGCTAGCAAACAAATATTGGTCACTCGCCTCGCGAAGAGGAAAGAAAAAAGCACTCGTTGCGATCTCGCATCGAATGCTTCGGGCTATTTACTCCATGTTAATGAACAAGGAGCCATACAAAGAACCCCAATTAGTTTAATATAACCATAACCAAATAATTTTATACAAAGTTACCTCGGAACAGGTAGCTCTGCTTTCTTATTGGCTTTTTTAGGTCACTTTCAGAATTACCCAATACAAATAGTATTATTCAAAGACCGAAGGTTTAATTTATTTTCACAGAAAAAAACCTCTTAGAGAAAGAGATCTCTTTCTTTAAGAGGTTTGTCCATATTTCATTTCAACTTTTCTTATTTTCACACACAACAGGGTATTATCTATCAACATTATATAAAAGGCGGCTACCGGATTCGAACCGGTGATAAGGGTGTTGCAGACCCGTGCCTTACCACTTGGCTAAGCCGCCAAATACTTGGAGTTTAAAACCAGATCGTGGTATTCCTGCATTAAACAACTGGGGTACCAGGATTCGAACCTGGGCATGACGGAATCAAAATCCGTTGCCTTACCGCTTGGCTATACCCCAAAGATGGTGGAGAGGGACGGATTCGAACCGCCGAACCCGAAGGAGCGGATTTACAGTCCGCCGCGTTTAGCCACTTCGCTACCTCTCCAAACCAGTAGGAATGAAAATTCTTTAATTATAGAAAAATTATCTAATTAAAAGTAGCAACGATATAAAACCGTGCCTAATGTCTAGCAACGTCCTACTCTCACAGGAGGAAACCTCCAACTACCATCGGCGCTAAAGAGCTTAACTTCCGTGTTCGGTATGGGAACGGGTGTGACCTCTTTGCTATCATCACTAGACTGGTGGGCCTAAATGGACTCGAACCATCGACCTCACGCTTATCAGGCGTGCGCTCTAACCAGCTGAGCTATAGGCCCATATATGTAGTAATGGAGCGGGTGATGAGAATCGAACTCACGACATCAGCTTGGAAGGCTGAGGTTTTACCATTAAACTACACCCGCAAATGGTGGGTCCGGACGGAATCGAACCGCCGACACTTTGAGCTTCAGTCAAATGCTCTACCAACTGAGCTACAGACCCACATAATATATAATTTTAAATGGCGGTCCCGACCGGGATCGAACCGGCGATCTCCTGCGTGACAGGCAGGCATGTTAACCGCTACACCACGGGACCATTTGGTTGCGGGGACAGGATTTGAACCTGCGACCTTCGGGTTATGAGCCCGACGAGCTACCACTGCTCCACCCCGCGATAATATTATTTAAATTAAATTAGAGAAATTTGACGCATACAGTGTGTGCTATCCACCGTGCAGAAATATTATATAACGACATAAAAGATACTTAAAGTATAAAGTAACTTACTGAACCCATCCTGGTTTTGTAAGTTACAAATTTATTACTTTAAAACTAATAATGGCGGAGGAAGAGGGATTCGAACCCCCGCGCGGTTTAACCCGCCTGTCGGTTTTCAAGACCGATCCCTTCAGCCGGACTTGGGTATTCCTCCACTTAAAAATATATACACCTAATCATATAATTAAAGTAACACAACTATTTTAATCAATCTAAAAATCTTAAAGATGGCGGCAGAGGGGATCGAACCCCCGACCTTACGGGTATGAACCGTACGCTCTAGCCAGCTGAGCTACGCCGCCAGAATTTTATATTATTTTGGTGGAGCCTAGCGGGATCGAACCGCTGACCTCCTGCGTGCAAGGCAGGCGCTCTCCCAGCTGAGCTAAGGCCCCAAAATTAGTGTCAGTAATAGTTTCGTCTACCAAAAGCACAGAATTAAAACCTATACTTCTTAATCATTTAGTATATCTATGGCGCGCCTGGCAGGAGTCGAACCCACAACCTTCTGATCCGTAGTCAGACGCTCTATCCAATTGAGCTACAGGCGCAATTATTAAATGTGCTAAATGGTGCCGAGGACCGGAATCGAACCGGTACGGTAGTCACCTACCGCAGGATTTTAAGTCCTGTGCGTCTGCCAGTTCCGCCACCCCGGCGCATTCGAAGCGGAAGACGGGGTTCGAACCCGCGACCCCCACCTTGGCAAGGTGGTGTTCTACCACTGAACTACTTCCGCACGCGCTATAAAATATGAATAAATGCGGGTGAAGGGAGTCGAACCCCCACGCCTTTCGGCGCTAGATCCTAAGTCTAGTGCGTCTGCCAATTCCGCCACACCCGCGTAAATAATTAAGAAAGTGAGCCATGAAGGACTTGAACCTTCGACCCTCTGATTAAAAGTCAGATGCTCTACCACTGAGCTAATGGCTCATAAAATGGTGCCGGCGATAGGAGTCGAACCCACGACCTACTGATTACAAGTCAGTTGCTCTACCAACTGAGCTACACCGGCAAATATGATGGAGGATGACGGGCTCGAACCGCCGACCCCCTGCTTGTAAGGCAGGTGCTCTCCCAGCTGAGCTAATCCTCCATACTACTTACTGAGATAAATTTTAAAATGGTGACCCGTACGGGATTCGAACCCGTGTTACCGCCGTGAAAGGGCGGTGTCTTAACCACTTGACCAACGGGCCACTAAATTTCTTGTTTCTTACTTACAGAAATATGTTTTTCATTTATGCTAAGATAAGCTTTCAAGAATTATGTATGGCTCCGAAGGTAGGACTCGAACCTACGACCAACCGGTTAACAGCCGGTTGCTCTACCACTGAGCTACTTCGGAAAATTAATAGTTAGTCTAGCAACGTCCTACTCTCACAGGGGGAATCCCCCAACTACCATCGACGCTAAAGAGCTTAACTTCCGTGTTCGGTATGGGAACGGGTGTGACCTCTTTGCCATCATCACTAGACAAGTTTGAAAGAATTTATTCTCTCAAAACTGGATAAAGACATTGAATATATTCAAGTTCGTTTTGGTTAAGTCCTCGATCGATTAGTATTCGTCAGCTCCATGTGTCACCACACTTCCACCTCGAACCTATCTACCTCATCGTCTTTGAGGGATCTTACTTCTAATGAATGGGAAATCTCATCTTGAGGGGGGCTTCATGCTTAGATGCTTTCAGCACTTATCCCGTCCACACATAGCTACCCAGCGATGCCTTTGGCAAGACAACTGGTACACCAGCGGTGTGTCCATCCCGGTCCTCTCGTACTAAGGACAGCTCCTCTCAAATTTCCTACGCCCACGACGGATAGGGACCGAACTGTCTCACGACGTTCTGAACCCAGCTCGCGTACCGCTTTAATGGGCGAACAGCCCAACCCTTGGGACCGACTACAGCCCCAGGATGCGATGAGCCGACATCGAGGTGCCAAACCTCCCCGTCGATGTGGACTCTTGGGGGAGATAAGCCTGTTATCCCCGGGGTAGCTTTTATCCGTTGAGCGATGGCCCTTCCATGCGGAACCACCGGATCACTAAGCCCGTCTTTCGACCCTGCTCGACTTGTAGGTCTCGCAGTCAAGCTCCCTTGTGCCTTTACACTCTACGAATGATTTCCAACCATTCTGAGGGAACCTTTGGGCGCCTCCGTTACCTTTTAGGAGGCGACCGCCCCAGTCAAACTGTCCACCTGACACTGTCTCCTACCCCGATGAGGGGTACGGGTTAGAATTTCAATACAACCAGGGTAGTATCCCACCGACGCCTCCATAGAAGCTGGCGCTCCTATTTCTCAGGCTCCTACCTATCCTGTACAAGTTGTACCAAAATTCAATATCAAGCTACAGTAAAGCTCCACGGGGTCTTTCCGTCCTGTCGCGGGTAACCTGCATCTTCACAGGTACTATAATTTCACCGAGTCTCTCGTTGAGACAGTGCCCAGATCGTTACGCCTTTCGTGCGGGTCGGAACTTACCCGACAAGGAATTTCGCTACCTTAGGACCGTTATAGTTACGGCCGCCGTTTACTGGGGCTTCAATTCAGAGCTTCGCGTAAGCTAACCCCTCCTCTTAACCTTCCAGCACCGGGCAGGCGTCAGCCCCTATACTTCACCTTACGGTTTTGCAGAGACCTGTGTTTTTGCTAAACAGTCGCCTGGGCCTATTCACTGCGGCTCTCTCTCGAGAGCACCCCTTCTCCCGAAGTTACGGGGTCATTTTGCCGAGTTCCTTAACGAGAGTTCTCTCGCACACCTTAGGATTCTCTCCTCGACTACCTGTGTCGGTTTGCGGTACGGGCACCTCCCGCCTCGCTAGAGGCTTTTCTTGGCAGTGTGAAATCAGGAACTTCGCTCTAAAAGAGCTCCCCATCACAGCTCAACGTTACAGGAAGCGGATTTGCCTACTTCCACGCCTTACTGCTTGGGCGCGTTCAACCAACGACGCGCTTTCCCTATCCTACTGCGTCCCCCCATTACTCAAACGGCGGGGAGGTGGTACAGGAATATCAACCTGTTGTCCATCGTCTACGCCTATCGGCCTCGACTTAGGTCCCGACTAACCCTGAGCGGACGAGCCTTCCTCAGGAAACCTTAGTCATACGGTGGATGGGATTCTCACCCATCTTTCGCTACTCATACCGGCATTCTCACTTCTAAGCGCTCCACCAGTCCTTCCGGTCTGACTTCAACGCACTTAGAACGCTCTCCTACCACGGACATCAAAGATGTCCATCCACAGCTTCGGTGAATCGTTTAGCCCCGATACATTTTCGGCGCAGCGTCACTCGACCAGTGAGCTATTACGCACTCTTTAAATGATGGCTGCTTCTAAGCCAACATCCTGGTTGTCTAAGCAACGCCACATCCTTTTCCACTTAACGATTACTTTGGGACCTTAGCTGGTGGTCTGGGCTGTTTCCCTTTTGACTACGGATCTTATCACTCGCAGTCTGACTCCCGTGTATAAATATCTGGCATTCGGAGTTTGTCTGAATTCGGTAAAGCGAGATGCCCCCCTAGTCCAAACAGTGCTCTACCTCCAGTATTCTCTATCACGAGGCTAGCCCTAAAGCTATTTCGGAGAGAACCAGCTATCTCCAAGTTCGATTGGAATTTCTCCGCTACCCACACCTCATCCCCGCACTTTTCAACGTGCGTGGGTTCGGGCCTCCAGTAAGTGTTACCTCACCTTCACCCTGGACATGGGTAGATCACCTGGTTTCGGGTCTACGACCACGTACTCATTCGCCCTATTCAGACTCGCTTTCGCTGCGGCTCCGTCTTATCAACTTAACCTTGCACGTAATCGTAACTCGCCGGTTCATTCTACAAAAGGCACGCTATCACCCATTAACGGGCTCTAACTACTTGTAGGCACACGGTTTCAGGTTCTCTTTCACTCCCCTCCCGGGGTGCTTTTCACCTTTCCCTCACGGTACTGGTTCACTATCGGTCACTAGGTAGTATTTAGCCTTGGGAGATGGTCCTCCCGGATTCCGACGGAATTTCACGTGTTCCGCCGTACTCAGGATACACTCCGGAGAGAATGAACTTTTGACTACAGGGCTGTTACCTCTTATAGCGGACCTTTCCATGTCGCTTCGTCTAATTCATTCTTTTGTAACTCCAATGGAGTGTCCTACAACCCCAAGAGGCAAGCCTCTTGGTTTGGGCTCTTCCCGTTTCGCTCGCCGCTACTCAGGGAATCGAATTTTCTTTCTCTTCCTCCAGGTACTTAGATGTTTCAGTTCCCTGGGTCTGTCTTCAACACGCTATGAATTCACGTGAAGATACTAAGCCATTACGCATAGTGGGTTCCCCCATTCGGAAATCCCCGGATCAAAGCTTACTTACAGCTCCCCGAGGCATATCGGTGTTAGTGCCGTCCTTCATCGACTCCTAGTGCCAAGGCATTCACCGTGCGCCCTTAATAACTTAACCTAATTCGGCTTCCAATACACATCGTTCTACTTCGTCAACTGCGCTCGTTCACATCCTTATGTACCTAAGTACACTGCGGTGCTCACTCCCTTGTTTCCTCGTATAACTCGTGTCTTGAAACCCTCTGGTTCGTTACACTTCTCATAAAGAGAAGATTTAAAGAACTTACAATAAAATTCTTGAACTAATTGCTTATATATCAATGTCGTTTTATCCAGTTTTCAAAGAACAAAGCAGCTGACTTCAATCACTTCGTGATTTACATCAGTGAGTTTGCTTCGTGCAGCTTTGCGACGAGTAATGTATTAAACATCCTCGAAATCGCTTACCCGCAGGAGCAAGGTTTGAAGTTTTCATGTATAGCTAACTTTAGAAAGTTAGGTTCGCCATGAACTCTTCAAAACTGAACACAAAACGTTAATGTTTCAAACCCGAGGTTTGAATTCCGTATTGTCTAGCTCCGAACGCTAACTTTTGTGTCTGTTTCACCTTTACCCTTCGAATGCAAGCATTCTTATGTAAAGCCTCCAACAGCCAAAAAGTTGAACGAGCGTTCTCCGCTTTTCGACATATCCTTAGAAAGGAGGTGATCCAGCCGCACCTTCCGATACGGCTACCTTGTTACGACTTCACCCCAATCATCTGTCCCACCTTCGGCGGCTGGCTCGCGTATGCGTTACCTCACCGACTTCGGGTGTTACAAACTCTCGTGGTGTGACGGGCGGTGTGTACAAGGCCCGGGAACGTATTCACCGCGGCATGCTGATCCGCGATTACTAGCGATTCCGGCTTCATGTAGGCGAGTTGCAGCCTACAATCCGAACTGAGAACGGTTTTATCGGATTAGCTCCCTCTCGCGAGTTGGCAACCGTTTGTACCGTCCATTGTAGCACGTGTGTAGCCCAGGTCATAAGGGGCATGATGATTTGACGTCATCCCCACCTTCCTCCGGTTTGTCACCGGCAGTCTCCTTAGAGTGCCCAACTAAATGATGGCAACTAAGAACAAGGGTTGCGCTCGTTGCGGGACTTAACCCAACATCTCACGACACGAGCTGACGACAACCATGCACCACCTGTCACCGCTGTCCCCGAAGGGAAAGCTATGTCTCCATAGCGGTCAGCGGGATGTCAAGACCTGGTAAGGTTCTTCGCGTTGCTTCGAATTAAACCACATGCTCCACCGCTTGTGCGGGCCCCCGTCAATTCCTTTGAGTTTCAGTCTTGCGACCGTACTCCCCAGGCGGAGTGCTTAATGCGTTAGCTGCAGCACTAAGGGGCGGAAACCCCCTAACACTTAGCACTCATCGTTTACGGCGTGGACTACCAGGGTATCTAATCCTGTTTGCTCCCCACGCTTTCGCGCCTCAGCGTCAGTTACAGACCAGAAAGTCGCCTTCGCCACTGGTGTTCCTCCAAATCTCTACGCATTTCACCGCTACACTTGGAATTCCACTTTCCTCTTCTGCACTCAAGTCCTCCAGTTTCCAATGACCCTCCGCGGTTGAGCCGAGGGCTTTCACATCAGACTTAAAGGACCGCCTGCGCGCGCTTTACGCCCAATAATTCCGGACAACGCTTGCCACCTACGTATTACCGCGGCTGCTGGCACGTAGTTAGCCGTGGCTTTCTAATAAGGTACCGTCAAGGTACAGCCAGTTACTACTGTACTTATTCTTCCCTTACAACAGAGTTTTACGATCCGAAAACCTTCTTCACTCACGCGGCGTTGCTCCATCAGACTTTCGTCCATTGTGGAAGATTCCCTACTGCTGCCTCCCGTAGGAGTCTGGGCCGTGTCTCAGTCCCAGTGTGGCCGATCACCCTCTCAGGTCGGCTACGCATCGTCGCCTAGGTGAGCCGTTACCTCACCTACTAGCTAATGCGCCGCGGGCCCATCCTATAGCGATAGCAGAACCATCTTTCAACTATTTAACAGGAGTTAAATAGTATCATTCGGTATTAGCCCCGGTTTCCCGGAGTTATCCCCAACTATAGGGCAGGTTGCCCACGTGTTACTCACCCGTCCGCCGCTAACATCTGGGAGCAAGCTCCCATCAGTCCGCTCGACTTGCATGTATTAGGCACGCCGCCAGCGTTCGTCCTGAGCCAGGATCAAACTCTCCATAAATGTAGAATTTGAGTTAAGCTCAAATTTTTGCTGGCATCAATTGATGTCCAATATTGTGTTTCTATTATAGAAACGTTTAATTCATTAACGTTTTGTTGTTCAGTTTTCAAGGTTCATAACATCTTTGTTTTAAAGACGATTAATATAATATCAACTTCTCGAAATTTTGTCAACATCTTTTTATCAGATATCCCAATAGAACCAGATGGCAAGTGACGAGAAATTAATTATATCAATATAACTTTTAACAGTCAAGTTTGTAATTAAAAATCTCTTAACCATTCTCCAATCGATACTTTTCGAAAAACGACAGCAATTTATTTTATCACAATAATTTTAGAAGTCAATAACATTTTCTATGATTGTTTGAAATCAATCACTTTATTACGACAGCTTTAATATAATACCAACAATAAAATTATTAGTCAATATAAAACCATCATGCAATTTTACATTTTTAATAATAGAATGAATGAACCCTACAGAATGTATATTGAATAAACAAAATATAACTATCTCTAGCTATTCTTATTCATCAAAACATTTTTCTAAATATTAATTCACATATTGCATCCAATATACTTAAGGCTTTTGACTTTAGAAGAGAAACAACCTTTCTGCTTTTTATGACCATCAACTTGGTTGCCAAATTAAACTACAATCCTAAAATTAGCTTCATATATACATCTATTCCACCCCAAATACCATTTAGTCCTTGCCCTTCCAAAAGTTAAGAATTCACACCAAATTCATATCCATCTACTGCACTATCAACCTATTATAGTTCAATTTATTAAACATTCTATTTTTACACTGTATATAGCACATATTCTAGGAATATATAAAAATAAATAGTGTATTTAGGTGAAAATAGGGAGTGGGTTTAGTGATTCAGTTACCGACAGTCCAATTTAGTGAGGAACAAAACCAGTTTCGAGAAGAAGTTCGGAATTTTTTGCAGATTGAATTGAAGAACGGTACGTTTGAGACAAAATGCGATTCATGGTTGAGTGGAGCTGATCCCGAATTCTCAAAGTTAATCGGGAAAAAGGGTTGGATCGGGATGACATGGCCTAAAAAATATGGCGGCCAAGAAAGGAGTACCATTGATCGATACATTTTAACAGAGGAGTTTTTAGCAGTTGGAGCACCAGTAGCCGCGCATTGGTTCGCAGACCGTCAGACCGGTCCGCTACTTCTCCGTTATGGAACGGAAGAACAACGAAAAAATTTTTTACCCCAAATAATTAAAGGTGAATGTTATTTTGGCATCGGTCTAAGTGAACCAAACAGTGGTTCGGATTTAGCTTCACTACGAACGAAAGCTGAAAAAGTCGATGGTGGTTGGATTGTAAATGGTCAAAAAATATGGACAAGTAACGCACACCTTTGCCATTTCATGGTAACACTCGTTCGCACAAGTCCATTTGATAGTAATAAAAAACACGCTGGACTTAGCCAATTAATTATCGATTTACATGCAGAAGGTGTCACGATTGTTCCTATTAAATTTTTAACAGGGGAACATCATTATAACGAAGTATTTTTTGAAAATGTTTTCGTTCCAGACAATATGGTCGTAGGTGAACTAGGTAATGGCTGGACGCAAGGGTTAGCTGAACTCTCTTTTGAACGTAGTGGTCCAGAACGAATTTTGAGTACCTTCCCCCTTCTTGATGAATTAATTCATGAATTAAAAAAGCAAAACAATCTCGAAGGATTAAAAGAAGCAGCAAAAATCCTTTCACGTTTATGGGGTTTGCGTAATTTATCAATAGGAGTTGCACAGCTGTTAGAAACAGGAGATGGTAAGGATGTTCAAATCCCTGCAGCTCTTGTTAAAGCACTAGGTACAAAATTTGAACAAAGTATTCCCGAAATTACAAGACTGCTTGTACAGACCTATCCAAAACTTGATGCAGAGCGGAAAATTAATCGTTTCATGGCACAATCCATATTACATGCACCAGGTTTCACTATTCGTGGTGGTACAACAGAAGTACTATATGGTGTCGTAGCGAAAGGGGTTGTTGCACAATGAGCGAAATGAAGGACCTAATTTTAGACGTTACGGAACGCATGTTAAAAGAAAATGTAAGTAAAGATTTAGTCGATATTTTAGAACAAGGAAAATGGTCAGAAAAATTATGGAAACTATTCAATGAAAATGGAATGACCGTTGTTGCAATTTCAGAAAAAAATGGCGGTGCTGGCGGTGATATCGATGATTTATTAAATATTGTCCGTTTAACAGCTAAATACGCTGCCCCCATCCCCTTAGCAGAAACAACGCTTGCTAACATACTACTTGAATATATAGATTTAAAACCAACTAATACCTTAGTAACTTTCATGATAACAGATGATCAATCGTTCTCTATTGACGATCAGCTCATCTCTGGAACAGCAACGAATGTCCCATGGGCTCGGCATGCTGAGCAACTTGTAACGCTCGTACAAGGAAAAGGTGGGGTTCAATTAGCTTTAATTAATTTAAATCAAGCGACAATAAAAGATAATTCTAATTTAGCTGGCGAACCACGTGATACAGTGAAATTAAATAACACACAGCCAATATACCTTTCTCCACCATTAGGGCCCGATCAACTTAAACATATTAAAAAATTAGAAACAGCATTTAAACTTGCAGCAATTACAGGTGCTATTGAAAAGGTAACCGAATTAACTGTTCAGTATACAAAAGAACGCGAACAATTCGGTCGACCAATTCATCGTTTCCAACTTGTGCAACAACATTTAGTTCAATTAGCAGGCGAAACGGCCATTACCCTTACAGCTTTCAATAATTTTACTGCCTCACTCCTAACTGATAATCACCATAATGAAGTGGCATTCGCACGCTTACGTTCAGAAGAAGCTATTGCTCAAGTAACAACAATTGCCCATCAAGTTCATGCTGCTATTGGTACAACACATGAACATCCACTCCACCACTATACTCGTCGCTTATGGGCATGGCGTGATGAAGGCCCGAATAGCAACTATTGGAGCAATCTTCTCGCTACTGACTTAATTAATAACAGCGGTGATAGCTTATGGGAATATTTAACCCGTACGCAAACTACCGCATTTAAAGGAGGAGAATTGAAATGAGCGATTTATTATTTGAAGTAAAAGACCACATTGCAATCATCACGTTAAACCGACCAGATGCTTATAACGCATTCAGTGAAGCAATGATTAAAAATTGGATCAACGCACTAGAAGAAGTTCGAGATAATGATGATATTCGCGTTGTTATTGTGAAAGGTAATGGTAAAGGATTTTGTGCAGGCGGAGACATTAAAGCAATGCAAGCTGGTGAAGGATTTTACAAAAGCCAAACAGATATTACCTCAACAGGTTTAGCACGTAAAAACTCCTTATGGAAGAACATTCAACGAATTCCCCTACTTCTTGAGGAAATTGATAAACCAGTTATTGCCCAAGTACACGGTTTTGCGATGGGAGCTGGACTTGATATGGCGTTAATGTGTGATATTCGAATTGCCTCTGAAAATACGAAAGTTGCAGAAAGCTATATAAATGTTGCAATTGTACCTGGTGACGGAGGCGCCTATTACCTTCCAAAACTAGTTGGTAAAGATCATGCTCTAGATATGCTTTGGAATGCCCGTGTTTATAATGCTGAGGATGCCAAAAATCTAGGGATATTCACTTTTGTTGTTCCACACGCAGAACTGGAACAATATGTTTGGAACTATGCTAAAGAGTTAACTGCTCGTCCTCAAACAGCTTTACGCTTTATAAAACGTGCAGTAAATCAAAGCGAAAGAATGGACTTACGTTCTTCTCTTGATTACATCTCATCACAAATGGCTATTGTCACAGAACTTCCCGATTTCAAAGAAAGCGTAACAGCTATTTTAGAAAAACGTAACCCAAATTATAAATAAGGGGGGTTTTTTCATTGCAACCACTCAGGGATATTAGAGTCCTAGATTTATCTCGTGTTCTAGCTGCCCCCGCTGGTTCTATGCTATTAGCAGATTTAGGTGCAAATATCATCCGCATCGAACATCCTGATGGTTCTGACAGTATGCGCGAATGGGGACCATTTGTTAACGGCCAGAGCACTTACTATTTATGTGCTAATCGGAATAAACAATCGATAACTTTGGATTTAAATCATGAATCTGACCGGAATTACTTTAAGGAACTCGTAAAAGATGCAGATATTTTACTAGAAAATTTTAAAACGGGTGATATGGAAAAGATGGGGCTTCATTACGAAGAACTCCAAAAAATAAATCCCCGAATCATTCATATTGCAGTTACAGGTTTTGGCCAAACAGGACCGCTTTCTCTTGAGCCCGGTTTTGACCCAGTCATTCAAGCTATGAGTGGTCTGATGGATGTAACCGGTTCAGCTGATGGAGAACCGACAAGAGTAGGAATACCTATTTCAGATATTTTAACCTCCCACTATGTAGTAATCGGTGTTTTAGCAGCACTTCGAATGCGAGACCAAACTAATACAGGCCAATTTATTGATTTATCTTTATTTGATGTCCAAATGAGTAGTATGGCCAATGTGACAAGTGCTTATTTGAATACAGGGTATGTTTCGAAACGTCTCGGCAATCAACATAATAATATTGCCCCCTATCAAGTGTTCAAATGCAAAGATGGGTTATTAATGATATGTGCTGGGTCCGATTCTCAATTTGTCAAACTATGTAAGATGCTAGGTCAAGAGGATTGGATACATGACGAACGGTTCAAAACAAATGTCCTCCGTAAATCGCATGAAGCGCTGTTAGCAGAAAAAATTAATACAATCACTAGTACGAAAAATCGAGACGAATGGATCCCACTCCTACAAAGATATAAAATTCCAGGAGGACCTGTGAATACAATTTCAGAAGCTTTAGATCATCCGCAAGCAAAAGCACGTAACTTAATTGGGGAGCTGGAACATCACGTTTATGGTAAAGTGAAATTTATAAAAAATCCACTTCAATTTTCAGGATTAAATATAGCATATAAAAGTGCCCCTCCTTTATTAGGAGAACATAACGTTAACTTTTCCACTTTAGATAATGAGAAACTTTCATAGGTGAGGGTTACTTTATAAAGGACTAAAAAACGAAGGGGCTTTAGGGTATTCTTTATATAAGAGGTTTAGTTTAAACAAAAATTGTTACCATTTCTTAAATAAGCTATATTATGTATTTAGAAGTAGAATTATTTGACAAAAAAAGTTATTTATGCTATAATTTACAATTAAACAAACGTTGTATATAATAAGATTCTCCTGGCCAGGGGAATCTTATTTTTGTTAGTGTGCCCGGCATGGGCTACAACTTGGTGGTGAAAGTCCACTACAGGCTTGGCAGTAGGAACTGTTAGCTGATGGCAAGGGTGTCCACCGTGAGGTGGAATCTGAAGGAAGCCGGAGGCAAAATCCCGAACTGACGGACAGAAACTATATATAAGGCTGAATTGGAATGGACGAGTTTGCTAAACAAAACGAAGTCCAATACTGCACGAGTTCCATACAGTAAATATAGCAGTTACATGGGAGGAAGGTTGTAGCTCTTACCCGGGGAGGTCTTACAAGGGTTCCCGACAAGAGAGATGGAATATCTCACAGGAACAAGCTTACCAGTGATGGCAAGCTGAATTGTAAGAAGTCAGCAGAGGTCATAGTAGTTTCTCTGAAATGAAGGACTGAACAATAGCAATCTTGAAGAATTACGGAGGTGATGGCAGTGCAAAGACCGCAGAAAACATCGCAAGATGGCTGTTTGCAAAGGGATAAGTTGGAAACTGAAGAGTATGCAAGAGTGTGTAGTCCTGCCGTTAAAGAAGTAGGTCAACAAGATGGTATCGATTTAATTGATAAAGTAATTGATAGTAATAATCTTTTCAGAGCATGTAAGAAGGTTAAAGCCAACAAAGGTGCGCCTGGAATAGATGGAATGACAGTAGATGAACTTTTTGGTCATGTCAGTAAATACCTACCCCATCTTAAGAGAAAACTGAAAGATGGCTCATATAAGCCTCTTCCAGTCAAACGGGTTGAAATCCCGAAGGCGGATGGTACAAAACGAAAATTAGGCATTCCATGTGTTAGAGACCGTATGGTCCAACAAGCAATATATCAAGTAATAGGTGGAAGAATAAACCCGAAATTTTCCGATTCAAGTGTTGGTTTGCGACCAAATAGAAACCAACACCAAGCCATAAAGAAATCTATCAAATACTATGAACAAGGCTATAAAGTGGTAGTGGATTGTGATCTCAAAAGTTACTTTGACACCATTAACCATCAAAAGCTAATGGAATACCTCAAGGAATTCATTAAAGATAAAATTATATTAAAGCTAATTTGGAAATTTCTTAAAAGCGGAATATTAGAGAATGGCTTTACCAAACCAACTGAATTCGGTGCGCCTCAAGGCGGTGTACTTTCACCAATTCTTAGTAATGTTTATTTAAATCAGTTAGATATAGAACTGGAGGAAAGAGGACATAAATTCGTTCGCTTTGCGGATGATTTTTGCATCTACGTTAAAAGTAAACGAGCTGGTGAACGTGTCCTTGATAGCATTACAAAGTTTTTGGAGAAGGAACTGAAGCTGACAGTTAATAAAACTAAAAGTAAGGTGGGGTCTCCGACCAAACTAAAATTTTTAGGTTTCTGTATCCACAGTACATCTAAAAGTACAGGATGTAGACCACACCACTCCGCGAAGAAAAGATTCAGAGATAAACTAAAATATAAAACTAGACGAAATCGTACTGGTAAATTTGAGGATATCGTTAAAGAAATTAATCAAGTTACGGTTGGATGGATAAATTACTATGGCATTGGTTTGATGAAAATGTTCATTCAAGATATGAGAAAGTGGCTAAACCATCGGTTAAGGCAACTTATTTGGAAAAGGTGGAAGAAAGTCAAGACAAGGTACTATCAACTTAGGAGATTAGGTATCCAACACAATGAAGCCTGGAAAGTAGCGAATACCCGTAAGGGTTATTGGAGGATTTCAGGAAGTGAAACTCTACATAAAGCTATTAGAACAAAAACGCTCATCAAATGGGGAATAAAGGACCTTAATTATTTGTATGAGCGTCGATACTTAAGTTATTGAACCGCCGTATACGGAACCGTACGTACGGTGGTGTGAGAGGTCGACTAGCCAATTAATGGCTAGTTTCCTACTCGATTACGGGAGGATTTATGTTATGAATGAAAATGAATCAAGTTTAACTTCCTTAGTATCCGCTTTTGCTAGAGCCTATCACAGTAAATATGATACCCCCCCTATTTTTGATGATTATATTGCTGAAAAATTGATTACTCAAGAGGAATTTGAAAATATTCGTGAAAACATGATTAAAGGAATACAATTCTTTAATAAAGAACTTGCTAAGATATTTAAAGACAAACCAGACGAAATATTAAAATGGATAACACAAGTGCAACTATCTCCAACTCCTTTGGCACGGGCAGCCTATTGTGAAAATGTCTTATTTAACGAATTATCCCTAGGAACGAAACAGTATGTCATTCTTGGAGCTGGATTAGATAGTTTTTGTTTCCGATATCCAGAGTTAAATGACAGCTTAGATATTTACGAAGTTGATTACCCATCTACACAAAATTCAAAAAAAATCAGGTTAACAAATGCTAATTATGAAATTCCTAATAATCTACATTTTGTTTCAATGGATTTTACCGAGGAGTTTACTATTCAAGAACTTGTAGAAGAAGGCTTTGACTTAAACCAAAAAACTTTCTTTAGTTTTTTAGGTGTTTCTTATTATTTAACAAAAGAAGAAATTGCTAACCTCATTAATAATTTATTAAACGAAGTTCCATCAGGAAGTTCTATTGTATTTGATTATGCTGATGAAAAACTTTTTGAAGAAAAAGGAATGTCTAATCGTGTACAAAATATGCTTCATATGACTTCCGCTAGTGGTGAGCCTATGAAATCATGTTTTACGTATGAGGAAATGGAGAACCTGTTGGAAAACGCAGGTTTACTGATTTATGAACATTTACCACCTGAGACTATTAACGATCAATTCTTTAATAATCGTACAGACTATTTGTCAGCTTTTGAAACAATTCATTACATCCATGCAGTCAAAAAATAAAGTTTGCATTTAACAACTTACCTCTCAATCTACCAAATGATTGGGAGGTATTATTTATATAATCTCTCTAACATCCTCTGGTTTAACTATGTGAGGAGGTGTGAACACAAACTATTTTCATATCAAGGGTACTAATCGTTTATTCCCTTGCCATCTAGAATATGCTGGATATATTTTCCGATTCTCGACTCTCGAGTTTTCGATTGTTTAGCTTGTGTAAAATAGAGAATATATGCTCTTTGGCGTCCAGGTGTTAATGCTTCAAAAGCTGTTTTCAAGGAAGGCATTTCATTAAATTTTCTTTGAAGTTCTTCAGGAATTAGGTAGTCTGCTGTCTTTTTAAACTCTACTTCTAAACCGGACTTCTCAACCTCAATTGCTTCATTAATATTATCTTTTAAAATGAATTCCATTTGAGCTATTTCATGCACATTGGTGAATCGGATCTGACGTTGAGTCTGTGAGTTCTCACCAGGTTTTAGTAGAATTCCATTGACATCATTTAACAGGACACCTTTGAAAAACATAAGGGCACAATACTCCTTAAACCCTTGTATTATGACTATGTTCCTGTTTTGAAACGTGTAACAAGGTTTATTCCACTTCAATTCTTCAGTAAGCCCGCAGTTAAGAATGAACTCTCTCAATTTCACCATTTCTTCCCACCATTTTTTCTCTTTAGTTAAAAATTCATCCACCTTAGGATTTAACCTACTATTTGCCATTAGGAATACCCCACTTTTTTAGCTGATACTAAATAAACTTTACCCAATATGGTTACCTGCTCTAACGCATCGTGTCTTATCTTGAAATTCCTATAAAAAATCATTATAATCGCTCACTATCTGTTATTACCCCTTTTTCTGTTGTCCAAATACGATTGTATTTCGCAAGTAAAAATTGAGCCATTTATTAATTAAAAACTGAGCCACTTAAAGCTGACTATTTTCTAGCCATTCTTTTGTATCCAATATTCGATAAGATGGGCCGACCATGTCAACCATATAGGCTCTATGTGTTAGTCGATCTGTTAAAGCTGCTGTTAAAACTGGATCATGAAATATTTCTTCCCATCGATCAAATGATAAATTACTCGTAACGATGGTGGATGCTCGTCCTGCCCGAAGGGAAAGATGAGTAAATAATAACTCGGCTCCTTCTTTATCAAAGGAGATATAACCTAATTCATCAATGATTACTAAATCATATTTTTCAAACTTCAGTTCAAATGAACGTAACGTTCTTTCAGAACGGCTCTCTTTTAATTGGTTTACTAGAGATGATACCGTTGTAAAAAATACTTTATATCCTGACAAACAAGCTTCAATTCCTAAACCTATTGCTATATGGGTTTTACCTGTTCCAGGTGAGCCAATTAATAGGACATTTTGTTTTTCTTGAATGAAATCTAATTTCTTTAATTGTGGAAGGCGAGAGGCCGCATTTTGCGGTAATCTCTCAGTCTCTAATTCAGTTAATAGTTTCTTTTCAGGGAAATTTGCTGAACGAATCCGAGTCGCTTTTGCTCATACTTCTCGAGCTTGCATCTCTTGTGCCAGTGCGTGATATAAAAAATCCTCTGCTGTCTGATGTTGTTTCCACATATCATCTTCTTGAATAAATGTCCGATTGCTTGTTAAGCGAAGTTCTTTGCACATTTCAATCATTTCTTGTCTCTTATCCATTAATGAAGCACCCCTGTCTTTTTCGTTTCAAATAATGCCGTAATGGCTGAAAGATTTTCGAGAGATTGAGTGGTGACCTCATTTTTGGAATGTACAGTTTTATGAATAGCTTCGCCTTGATTAGCTAAGAAAATAACTTTCTCTGTTGTTATTTGAACCATAGGGTTCTTCTCAAGTTGCTCAATCGCTGCTATGACCTTTTCTAGATTGTTATGTTCTTTTAGATAGATAAGTAACTCTAGAAAATCTCGCTCATTTCCAATATAATAATCTTTGTATAATTTTTTTATTTTTGTTGGTGCTTGACTCAAACATTCACTTTGAGCCAATGCGCCTTTTTTCTTTTCAAATGTACGTAAGTAATGATAAATATCCATAATCCATTGATGGATCTGCCAACTTCGCTTATGTGTCGCGATACAGGCATTTTCACTAAAAATAAGAATTTTTTCCGCACTTGCTTTTACTTTCACCCATTCACCAACATTTCCTTCTGGAACAGAATAACGATTTTGTCTATAAGTAATCGTGCTATATTTGTCCACTCTAAATTCATACAACTCAGAGGCATCAAATGGAATAATATCTGCGCTTACTTGCCTAGCTGTACGTTCTTCTAGCATTAATTCATGATGCGTTTGGTTTTTCTTATAATGCTTACGAGAGTTTAATTTCATGATAATTTCTGTTAGATAAGCCTGAGCTTCTTCTAGACTTGTAAACGTATCTCGATGGGCAAATGCTTTCCGGCGGATATATTCTACACTTCGCTCTACATGCCCCTTCTGATTTCCTTTTCTCGGTTCACATAGTCGTATTTTAAAATGATAATGCATCGATAGATTTTTCATACCATCGGTAATCTCACGTTCAGTCCCAATAAAGTTCTTTACAACTGTCCGCATATTATCGTAGGTAAAAACTTCTGGTACAAAGCCTAAATAGTCAATACATTTTACATGAGCATCTTGTACGCACACCATTGTTTCGGATTCATATAGATATGCAAATCTATCATTACTATATGGTAGGTTAAAGACCGCCATTGAAAGAGAACGTAATGTTTGATCAATGAATAATTTTACTTCTCCCCAGTCAAATTCAATCTCATGGCCAGCAGTTGCCTTTTGACGAATAAAGACTTCTTTTTGACGTTTCTCCTCACTATTTACAAAATTTCTAACAGTGGTATAACTAATTTCAAAACCTTCATCTAATAACTTTTCATGAATATCAATCATTTTTAGTTGTTGCTTGTGCATTTGATGTTGCCGTTTATACTCATTATCTTTTAACATTTTTCGAATACGTTTCATCACCGTAGGTGTTAATGCTCTTTTATTTCCTTTTCGTTTCTTATACGACGGAGGCGTTACATAGTTATCTGTAATAGGTAGTTCCCGAATATCTTGCTTTCTTTTTTCAAGATCCTCTTCAATATATTTTTTTACAGTATTCCGGGAAATCCCAAGCTCCTTGGCAATTTGACGCTGACTTTTATCATCTTGATGAAAGGCAATTAGCACTCTCTGTTTCTTTTCCAATGAAATCACCTCTATACGCTCCTAACTCTATGAAGTTAGGATTATTTTCATATAAAAGTGGCTCACTTTTCAACTGCGATAGTGGCTCAGTTTTAGCTTATCAAATACATACGATATTTTAACTTATCCATTTCTACTATTAATACGTATTCCGAAAACCACTCTCCCCATTTTCCTATGCTATTTATTTTCTCAACTTTTGTAATTTCAATGTTGTTTTTTAATACATTTTGTTTAACATAATTTAGCTTATTATTTGTATATAGATTTACTGAAATATAAGCTGTTATAAGTAAAAATCCTAGACATACGATAAATGTTGTCACTTTTTTCATTTATTCACCCATAATTTCACTAATTGTATTTTTCCGGAACAATATACACGTTCAATCAGTTTTACTATTGAAACAGTCTTCACAAATGAATCTACCTTCATTATTTAAAAACGCTTTCATTTCCGTAATACCTTTTCGCTTAGGGTAACGCATTTTTACATAAACAAGGTCATCTTCCTTAATCAATTGATCACACATAATACATTTCGGCTTATCCCAAAGCATTCTAATACGCCCCCTGTAATCTTTAATAACTAAAACACAATTAATAAAGATGAATACTATTCAAACTACATCACTAACCTACAATTTTTTACTATTTATTCATAAGAACAGTTTAACATAAATATCCATCTCCATTGATTATCCACCCACATTCAGTTGATAATGGAAGGTAGAAATTCATTAAACACTTGTGTCTCCCATGCTGGAGTTAATTTAGATAGGGATTATAGTTTTGACGAAAACGTTCCATTGTGTAGTGCTTCTAGTGCTGTTTGAAATGAGAGTCTGAGGGGTGAGTTGTGTAGAATAACTTAAACAAGAATCGGTCCACACGGATCAAAGGGCTTACATACAATTTCCACATCTTAAATGCGAATACATAAAATCGTCCATTCGAATATTTTAAACCTCTCATAAGTCGTTTAGTAAATTACACCTTAACTTTCGTTGTTACAACAATACATAACAGAATAAAAAAGGATGACACTGTTCTAAACGACGTATCACCTACCTGTTTGTACCTAATCATCTATAATTAACTTTCTGTTTAGTTATCTCATATAATGCCTCTTCTATTTCTTCTCTCGAACTTTTCTATAATATCTGTATCATCGCTTTTTCTAACTGTTTACGTTCATTATCTGAAAGCATCTTCAAATCTTCGTGTTGGTTCATGTTTCGTTTCCCCTTTTAGTATGTTCCATGTAAGACTAATCTTCCGTTCTACGTGTTTTTTTAATACATCACCGTAGTAATGAAATGGAATAATCTCACCCCGACATAGAAAATAATACATACATTCATTTTTCTTGGTACTTTCATACTTTTCATATCTGATGCCTTGTTTTAAAAGTGATTTCTTTACAATTTTAAATTCCTCTTTTAAAGCGGATAATTGTTCCTCACATAATGATAAGTACGGCCGTTTTACTTTAAATGAATCAAATAATTTCTGGTCGTGCTGCAATGACTTGATGGCTAAATCAAGAATGACGTAAATATGAATACTAGATCTTAATTGTTCATTGATATTCATGCAGCTTCCTTCTTTCTGATTATATTTTTATTATAGGAACAAATGTTCCTATTTTCAAGTGGATTAAAATTCCAAAAATAGACATTCCAAACAGAAAAATTAGGACAAAGGAAAAGCATGTTTTGAAAAAGCTTCAAAACATGCCATGAATTTTAGCTCCGAAGGTAGGACTCGAACCTACGACCGATCGGTTAACAGCCGATAGCTCTACCACTGAGCTACTTCGGAATAATAGTATTTTTAATGACTGAATATCATTACTATTGCGTAATTCCCTAAAATTATATTAGCCAGTATTTAATAATTTATGGTAAAAATACCAATAATTTTAAAGATAACCTTATGAAAAGTACAGCATGTCTTGATAAAGTATCAAAACATGCTTTGGATATTAGCTCCGAAGGTAGGACTCGAACCTACGACCGATCGGTTAACAGCCGATAGCTCTACCACTGAGCTACTTCGGAATAATAATATTTTCAATGACTGAATATCAATACTATAAGCGCGATTCCCTAAATTATATTTGCCAACCTTGAAATAATTTATACGGTAAAAATATCAGTAAATTTTAAAATACTTTTGAAAAGTACAGCATGTTTTGGAAAAGCTTCAAAACATGCTGTGGATTAGCTCCGAAGGTAGGACTCGAACCTACGACCGATCGGTTAACAGCCGATAGCTCTACCACTGAGCTACTTCGGAATAATACTAATTTTTTGGTCCTCAATTATAATTGCCAATCCTTTGATATTTATACAGTGATGTGATAAATTCTTTAACGGATCAATAACCCGAATAGTTTAAATAGTAAACTATTCGGGTTATCTAAAATTACGCATACTTTTAAGTTTACTTAGCAGTTTTCACAGTTATCATCGTTTTGATTGCGATTTCGGTTACGATCAAAGTTAGCTTCTTGAGCAAACTCTTCACGGTTGTTATTTTGTTGACTTTCATTGCGACCAAAGTTTACTTCTACAGAGAACTCTTCACGGTTACGGTTTTGTTGATTCTTTTTGTTATTGTTAGCCATCTTTTTCTCACCTCCATTGCTCAATTATTTTGAGTCATGGAGATTTATTTATTCCCTAAATGTTGCAGATACAAAAAATTGTACTGACCCTTTATTTTTTTATTTTCTAGCTAAAACATCTTGAGCTAAAGGTGACCAAACCACTTGACCAATACCATGTTTTCGCTAACTGGAATGATTTCATCCTCAATCATTCGATGGAACATATTGTATTGCGGTTGTTTACTACTATTATCTGCAATATGAGCTGCTTCCACTGGTACTTTTTGGGTTAGTCAAATATGTTGCTATTAAGTAATTGATAATTCACATACTTTTATAAGGGATCTTTACTTTGATCTGTTTCTAGTCATTAGCAACTACTTCGTAATCCATTGAAAATGATTTACAACCCAATCATTTGATATAATTTTTATTTCCAAATGATAAATTTTTACTATTTTATCAAATTACTGTTACTTTCACCAAAAATCACCGTCTATAAATAAGTAAGTAAAATTTGAATGTTGGAGGGTTAATTTATGTCTTTGTCATTACGATTTTCAAACTTGACAATAACAGTAATAACTGTTTTCGTTTTCATGACAACAGTTTTTTTCAGCCACACAACTACTGCTTCTGCTTCCATTAATTACGGTGAGGAAGTATCAGAAGTTGCAAAAGTCCATGTCGATAGTCCTTACCAATGGGGTGGTACAACGCCAAAAGGTTTTGATGCCAGCGGTTTCACACAATATGTCTATAAAAATGCAGCAACAAATATGAAAATCCCTAGAACGAGTGCTTTACAATATGAGATCGGAGAATTCGTTAAGCAAGACGAATTAAAACAAGGAGATTTGGTATTTTACGCTACAGGAGAAAAAGGTAAAGTATCATTTGTTGCGATTTATAATGGCGATGGTACATTTACCGGCGTTACAACAGAGGGCGTAAAGATTGTTAAAATGAGTGAACAATATTGGAAGGATCGTTATATAGGAGCCAAACGTATTATCGAATAAGAAGCAGACAAATTCAAAAGCCGTATTACCCAAAATAATCGGGTATACGGCTTTCACTTATGTTATCTTTATTAAATTTCTTAAGTTGTTCTTGAAATCAATTAGCTTAAATCATCCTTGCACTAAGGTTAACACTGGGTAAACATAGGGCTCTATTGGTTCCTCTATAACTTTCACTTCCGATGTACGGATTATTGGCAATTCATAACCATTATATAATGCGACATCTAATACACCTTCAATTTCAATCCATGTATCCTCTTCATAAGTATTTGCTTCCTCAAATTCTGTTAAAAAGCCTAGTATGCTAGCGTCAGCAATACAATGAGTAATCATAAATCGTGAAATTACAAGCTGGTTTGTTGTGAGGCCTTCTTCCTTGTAAACAAACCCATTCACTTTAATCTTTCTTCCAACATACTCCCTTGGATTTTCATTTATAGCACTATAATAGGATCCGTACATATCATCGCTCATTTGAATCACTTCTGAAACTTCAAGGGCATTAAGCTTTTCCTCATAATCATTATTAGAAAGATAATTATTATTTGGAAGTGGCTCAAATTCATCGCTATAAATATCAATGCCTTCTTTCTCCGCTAAAGAACTTGCATCTTCCAATAAGGAATCACCATCTTCTCTACTAATTTCACTTTTATTAGCTTGAGGTAAAACTGTCCCCTTATTAGAAGCTATTGATGCATTCAACGTTACTGGTTCCATTGTAAATCCTGTTATGAGTGGAAAAGCTATAACACAATAACTAACAAGTCTTTTTATTCCAAATCGAGTATTGCCATGATCATGATGACAATGGCTCGTACATACATGATGTTTATGTTTGTGCTTAAACATTCTTGGCAACTGAATGATAAATAACACAATGAAAACCCCTGCTGCAATTTTACTCATTACATCATACTTAGGATTGATATATTTAATAATATCCCCCGAGTATTGTAGCTGAATAAAGAACAACATAAAATAGCCCAAAATAATTGCTTTTAAAACGTGATGAGAATTGAGTCTCATTCTATCCTCCTTATATGAAACTAGTAAACGTAACAAATAAAAAGACAATGGACGTAATAAAAATAAATAAAATAAAGACAAATTTCGCTTTAAAAACACTACACAACATGATTGTATTTTTCAAATCAATCATCGGGCCGTATATTAAGAATGCTAAAATAGATGTTGAAGGAACGATATTTCTAAATGAAGCACCTATGAAGGCATCTGCCTCAGAACATAAAGATAGGACAAAAGCTAACACCATCATCACCATTGTTGAATGAACAACACTATCTCCGAATATAAACAGAGATTGAGTAGAAACATAAGTTTGTAAGGCTGCTGCGACAAACGCACCTATAATTAAGTATTTACTCATATCAAAAAACTCATCAATGGAATGCTCAAACATACCTTTTATTTTATGGCCAAAGGATTGCTTCCTATTACTAGTCTGCAATGCAAAAGAATCTTTGTTATGTTTCAACTGATTCCCTTTAAATAGTACACTTACAATTAGCGCAATTGCTAAAGCTGCTGCAAAACCAACTCCCATCCGTAGCATGGCCATCTTCATATCATTTCCAAAAGCCATATAAGTCGATAAGATAACAATTGGGTTAATGAGAGGTCCGGTTAAAAGAAAGCCAATAGCAGCATACAGAGGAACTCCTTTACCTATGAGTCTTCGAACAATCGGGACAATGCCACATTCACAAGCAGGAAATAACGCCCCCACAATACAGCTCATAATAACAGCCATTATTTTATTTTTAGGAATCCATGCTTTAATATGATCTTCCGTTATAAAAATTTGGATAAAACCCGCAATTAATACACCTATTAAAACAAATGGAATTGCCTCTATTAATATACTTAGAAAAATCGTATTTAATTGTTGAAAGGAATCTGAGATGTTTTCACCGACAATGAACATTGGGCTTACAAATATAAAACAAATTAGTAGAAAGATTAATACTATATTTTTTAATTGAGCAGATGGCTCCTGCCTAGTATGCATTCCAAATCCTCTTTTCCTTTAACGTTTAATCGATGTTTTTCAAAGTATAATTGTTATAGTTTATGGTCGAATTCTATTTAAAATGAAGAAATAAATATATTTGGTAAAATAAACCTATTTAGTACTCCAATCCATCAACTAGAATATTAGTAGTTTAATATCTTTTCCAGTGTTTCTAAATTGTACTTCATTAATGTCAAGTAGTTTTCGTTACGATCAATTTCTTCTTGGGTTAAGACACTTAAGTTATGCAATTGTACTGACTCTGCACCAATTTCATTCTGAATAATTTCTGTTAAATGTGATGAAACGTTCTGTTCAAAAGCGATGTACTTTACCCCTAGCCTTTGTGCTTCCTCTACGATGCCAACTAACTCCTTCTGAGACGGTTCGTCTGAACTATTAATTCCCGCAACCGGTACTTGTGTTAGGCCGTACGTCTCTGCTAAGTATCCAAATGCTGCATGAGAAACAAAGAATGTCGTTTGATTTGCATCCTTAGCCATGTCTTCGAATGACTGATGAAGTTCTTCCAAGTCCTTTACAAGCAGCTCATAATTTTTTTCGTAATCTGCTGTCCCTTCTTCATCAAGTGCAATCAATTCATTTTTAATTGATTCGGCTAGCTTCTGACTAAGTAAGGGAGAAATCCAAACATGTGGGTCAACTTCACCTTCTGCATAATGATGTTCATGATCTTCATGGTAAGTTTCTTCGTGTTCTTCATGATCGTAAGCAGACTCATCGTCATGAGCATGTCCCTCTGTATGTTCGTGATTTTGCTCTTCATCATGCAAATGTTCCTCTGTATGTTCGTGAACTGTCTCATTCTCATGAGAATGTTCTTCTAATTGTTCTACTTCTTCTCCATGATTGTGATCAGTTGTGTTTGCATGTTCATGATGTTCGTCGTGAGAATGGCCTTCTTGCAAAAGATCCTTCGATATATCCTCTGCTGTTGCAACAAACTTGACTTTCTCGTTTTGTAATGTATTTTGTGCATTATCAATGAACCCCTCTAGACCAAGGCCAATATAAAACACAGCATCTGCTTCCGCGAGTTTAATCATATCTGCTTGAGTAGGTTCAAATGTGTGTTCATTTGCACCAGGTGGATAAATCGAATGAACGCTTACACGATCTCCACCAATCCGTTCGGCAAAATATTGTAATGGATATACCGTTGTATAAATTTCAAGTTGTTCTAATTCTATATCAGACTCTTTAGTATCTTCTGCCTCATTACCACAGGCACTTAATAAAAATAAAGACAGTATTGCAAACATTATTTTTTTCATATTCATAACACACCTTTCAAAAATTCCTCATTGGATTGTTATTAAAAAAAAGACCCACCATCAATAGTAATGATTACTATTTAAAATTATGCAAAAAAATGTCACTTTGTTGAACTACAAAGTGATTTAGAATTTAAAAATTAATTTATGGCTACATTTTTAGGATAACCCTCCTTTTCAAGCCATTATATATTAAGAAATAGTAATCGTTACTATTTAGAGTTTAATATATGTTAATTCAAGAAGCAACAGTATTTTTACATTTAACCAAAATATTCCTCTCATGAATTATTGTTAAATGTGACGGGTGTGAGCTGTTTCAAAAGAACAAAAAATCCATTTTGGAGTAGTAGAGCCTCAAAATGGATTTCATTCGCTACATTATTTAATTTCCTTATTCACCAAGTTCAATGGCTTTTCCCCGTTCAATGCCATTATAATATTGGTAGCCACAAGCTCGGCCATTTTTATTCTAGTTGTAATACTAGCACTCCCAATATGCGGAAGTGTAACGACATTCGGTAGAGTTAATAATGGATGATCAAGAGAAACTGGTTCTTGTTCAAACACATCTAACCCCGCTGCCCATATATCCCCATTTTTTAGCGCTTCATATAAATCGGTTTCATTGACAACTCCACCGCGCGCTGTGTTAATAAGAATTGCATTTTGCTTCATTAGTTTAAAATGCTTACCATTAATTAGATTTTTTGTTTCTGGTGTTAATGGTGTCATGATCACAATAAAGTCTGACTTTTGTAATAAGTCCTCGAAAGCTTCATAGGTTACGCCTAATTCTTCCTCTATAGACATTTTACGATTTCGATTATGGTAGATGACATTCATGTTGAAGCCCTTCGCTCTTCTTACTACCGCTTCACCAATTCGCCCCATGCCGATAACCCCAAGTGTTGCCCCATATATATCCTGACCTGTAAGTAACATCGGTGACCAAGTTTTCCATTGGCCATCTCTTAGAAAATCAGATGCTTCAACTAAGCGGCGAGCAGTTGCCATTAATAATGCAAAAGTTAGATCAGCTGTAGTTTCAGTCAAAACATCAGGAGTATTTGTTACCATAATTCCTCTTTTCGTAGCTTCCTCCACATCAATGTTGTTATATCCGACCGCTAAATTACTAATCACTTTTAATTTAGGTGCTTTTTGCATTAGCTCTTTATTAATTGAATCCGTTAACATACAAAAGAGTCCATCTATGTCTGTAACTTTTTCCTCTAAAAGTTCATAAGGTATTGGCGTATCTTCATAGTCCCATACGGTGACCTCACAGAAGGCTTTCATTTTTTCTATGACCGCTTCTGGAACTTTTCTCGTAATCAATACTTTTGGTTTCATCTCATCTGCCCTCTCTTATATGTTTTAACAATCAATTATATATTCAACATTTTATCAGCAGTTCCCTTTTTCTATTGGTAGATTGGAAACATGATATATTCGAATAGCATAGAATTCTTTTCAGCAGCTCTTACTCTTTGCCTAACTCACTTACAATTTGCTGAATTTCATCAGCCATTTCAACTTTCTCACTTAGATTTTGTCCGTGCACGTAGAAGAACAATACATTTTTTACGCTATATGTCTTATTAGAAACAATATTAGCTAATGCTGTCTTATGATAAAAATCCTCCAAACCCATCTCTCTTTGTTGCTGAGAATTAAAGATATAGACGGTCAGTAATTTTCCGTCTAATTCAAAAGCAGTTGGTCTAACTCCCGTTAGTCGCATGCCAAAAATCTCGTCATTTTTTACGTGTGTTGTTTTTAGTGGCACTTGATGATGTTTAAAAGTAGAAAGTACCTCGTCTAAAGTAATTGCGTTAGGTTCTTTAGTTTGACAAGCAATTAATATTAATAGGGACATTATAGACACAAATAAAAATGCTGATTTACCCCTTAACAATTAGACATTCTCCCATACCATCAAATACTCTTCCTCACCAGTTCGTTCATCCAATAATTCTTGCTTAATAACAAAGCCGTTTCTCAAGTAGAAATGAACGGCTTTTTCATTTTTCTTGTACACCTTTAGTTGAATTTTTTCTCTACGTTCTTTGATATAGTTTAACAATGAATGACCATGTCCTTCACCCTGACATTTTATATCAATAAAAAGTGCAGCCAAATAATCATCGACCATTGAAATAAATCCAACGATGTCATTTTCATTTTTTATAACATAGGTTTCAGACATTGGAAGATACTTTTCTTTCATATCTGTTTGTTGTGATTTCCAATAATCCTTATCAATAAAATCATGAGCAATTACGGAGCCTTCATACCAAATTTCTATTAATCTGTTCAAATCTGTTCCTTCAGTTAGTTTATAGATCATATAATCATCCTTTTCGTAAAATTTATATCTTAAGAATATCATTCTTGAATTTAGTACTGGCTAAAAAGTGAAGAATGATGTACCACTTTTTGAAGTAACCTTACTTATACGTTTAAATCCTATTTTTATATATTTTTGTTATCATGTTTACACCTTGGATCGCTATAAAAATTCCAATAAAAAATATGAATGTATTCACAAATCCGCTAGCACTAGTTACCTTAACGTTCATTAGAAATGTTCCTAGCAATAGGATAAAAAAACCTATGATTCTACTAAACATTCCTCACGATCCTTCCATGGCCTTATCCTTTATCAAACGAATTAGATATAAGGCCAATATCAACTAACAATTGCTCATAATCGGTAATGTTTTAATTTAGTATTGTACATCGTTACTTTTTTAAGCCTCAAACTTCCATTGACTATTGACCTTCGTTTTTGATAAATTCCCTCTCGCTACGGCGAATTCTAAATACCCGATGACTTCTGATAAAACTAAAGATGTGATTATTTCAACTTTTTTCCCGTAAAGTGCGTATGCAATCGACAATGTATCTTGATGTCCTTTTGCAACAGCTTCAATGATTCTCTTCTCTTTCCGCTCAATACGGTTTAATTTTTTACCAATTTCCAGCTCATGTTGTTGAAATGGATTTTGATGGCCTGGAAACATCCATTCCGTCTCAAGTTCACGACAATGGATTAATGATTGTTGATATTGTGATACGGTTGGAAGTAATTGCAACTCTTCATTAAAATCAATCAATGCATTCGTTGTAGCATTCTCTAGCACCAAATCTCCGGAAAACTGCCATTTTAATGAAGGTTCATAGAAGATAATGGAGTCAGGAGAATGACCCAGTACCTCCATCACAGTCATCTCATCAAGTACATCCCCATTATGTAATGGAAATACCTCTGTTTGAAGTCTTAGTTGCTCTCTATTCAATAAAGTTTGTTCCATTGTTTTAAAGCGCTGTGATGCAATATCTAGACAACCATATTCTTCATAGATTTTAAGAAAGAAATTGTATTTGTTTTTTAAATAGTTCTCATCGAAAAGGATACGAGGGATTGCCAAATAATGTGCGTAAACAGCGATTCGTTTCACTTTTAAGAGTTCATTGACTAGTCCTATATGATCATCATGATGGTGGGTCAGAAAAATTTGATCAATATCCTGTATTGATAAGTGGTATTGCTTTAAATTATAGTGGAAAAATTCTAAAAAATTATCCGTACGCAGCCCTGCGTCAATTAATGTTAACGTAATACCATTATCATACAAATAGCAGTTAACGGATGAAAGGTTACCATACTGTTCCTTATATATAATGGGATACACCCGCTTCTTTCCCTTTTGATATTTCTCAAACATCTACTCGCTTCCTTTTTTATTGCGTCACTGCTGTTAGCCTCATGAATCTTGCGATGTTGTAAAGATCCTCACCATTTAAACGTATATCTGAGCCTAAGGAGACGGACAATTCATAACCGCCGTTCTTATCAATACGAACTTCGCCAACGCCATTAAAAACAACTACTTTTTCAATTGTAAGCAACTCTTTTAAAGCCCAGAATTTATCTAAGTAGCTCCTATTTAATGACTCATTTTTGAACCGTTCTTCAAAGATGATTTTTATCTCTTCATGTTGGTAGCCTACTGTAATTTCTGCTACTGAATCTAGCAATTCAACATCTTTAACAAAACCTTTAATGAGACGTACCTGTCCAATATCTGTTGTACTAATGGCATCTACAAATTTGGATAAAAGCTTCTTCCCCTTAAAATAAGTGTTGCCTTCATCTAATTCTCCACCAAATAATTTCAATTGGACGAATTGCTCATTAACTGCCCCATCCTTTTTCGGGCTTTTATTTTTCATTTTAATTTTCTTTACTTGAACATTCATAGTCTCTTCATTTTCCGATAGAACCATAGATTTATAAGCTCTAATTAATGCATCATGCTTACGTTTTGTACTGATAGTAATCGTAATCTTTCGATCTAGCCCAATAACAGTTCTAGTACCACTTCGATCTAAATGATATATACAATCAGATGAGTGATTACTGAGCCGCCAAGTTTTATAGTGAGCTTTTCTACCACTGCAAAATGATAATTTTGCAGAACAGTTTTCAGTAGGACAGTACAACTTTCCTTTATAGATTGCATCATACTTTTTCTTTGAAATTTCTCTTAGACGGATTATCTTGATGTCATCTTCTGTAATATATCTAGCTGTAAGAATTCGCATAAATATACCTCCAATAACTGCTCAAGTATTTAATTTCAAAAATGATACTCACGATTTTCTGATGCTACTTTTCCTTATAAATCATTATAGAACTAAAATTTAGTAATATAAAGAAAATTCAAATATTAAAGGGTGAATAAATCCAGGACATTTGATTCCAAATAAAAAGACAGGTATACACCTGTCCCTTAAAATTTATTTATTATTGAAGATGATCTGAAATCAATTGCCATAATTTGTCCCTTTTATAAACAACAAATTTATATGTTTTGCCTTCTTTTGTATGAACGATTAGTCGATTCGGAATAATTTTGAAAGTACTAGCTTTAGTAACAGAATCAATGTCAGTCAAATGAATTTCAGTTGCTCCACCTTGTAAATTTAATTTATGGGCATTGAAAATTAGTCTTTTATCTGTAATAGTTAATTTTCCTCCAACCGCTTCCATTCCTTTAAATAAATTCGCAGGTGTTTTTTCAACTAAAATCTTTTCGTCTGTCAGTAGGTTCACTGTCATACTATAAATCTCTCCTTTTCGAATCAACTCTGGCCAATCCCATTTAATTAGTCTTATTTCATCCATTAAAGAAAGTTCTATGTAACTCACCTTCTTTATTAATATTATCCTTGAATTTCAGAATGATCGAAATAGGAAATTCTATGGAAAATTAGACATAGGACAAGTGTATATAGAACCATTGACACTTTAGCCACATTTTATCCGAGGATATCAGAACGTTAACTTTTAGCTTAAATTAAGAAATCATATTTGTTTTTTCCCATAATTACAATTAAGTCCTATATTGATTTAGGGGACTAGGAAATTATTTTGTATTTTTTCAATTAACTTGAGTCTTAAATTAATAAAACTCGTTACAACCATTTGTTGTAACGAGCTATCAATCATTGCTGGTTGACTATAGGTGTCTTGGATTCTGTTGCTCTGACAATAAATAAAAATGATAGAATCGCTCCAATACTTCCTAATGTCATGACAATCCCCATTGATATCGCCGGGTTTGCTCCTAAACCTGTTAAAGGTGCTGCTGTTCCAGCCAATACGTACTGTAAAACGCCAATTAATGCAGAAGCACTTCCTGCAATTTTCCCTTGATTTTGTAAGGCTAACGATTGGCCTGTAGTACTCACGATCCCCATACTTGAAATGGCAATAAATAACGGTAGTAAAATGAGTACTAAACTTGCTTGGAATAGTAGCATTACAAGTAGAATGCTAGCTCCTAAGAATGCCATCGTTATTCCAATAACTAAAAATTTTAACTCACCAAATTTCCCTGCTAGTCTTCCTGTTACTTGTGCTGCGATTACGATACCAAGGCCATTCAGCGCAAAGATTAAACTGTAAACTTGTGGAGTTACCTCATACACATTTTGTAGAACAAAAGAAGAGCCAGATATATAAGCAAACATCATGGTAAAAACAAAAGCAAGCGACAAAGCATTGCCAATAAAGCTACGATCTAAAAACAATCGCTTGAATGTCTTAGCTGTTTGAACAATTCCTCCTGCTGTTCGGTTCTCAACCGGACGGGATTCTGGTAAATAAAACAGAACGACAAAAAACATCGCTAAGCCTACAAAACTTAAAATGATAAATACTGCTTTCCAAGGTGCAAATAATAGTATAACTCCTCCTAAAATCGGAGCAAGTATTGGCGCAATGCCATTAACTAATGCTAACAAAGAGAAAAACTTCGTCATTTCACTCCCGGAGTAAAGATCACGGACAATTGCACGGGATAGCACAATTCCCGCTGCACCCGATAGCCCCTGAACAAACCGTAAAAAGATGAATATCCAAATAGTCGGTGAAAAAGCACACAAAATTGAAGCGATACTATAGATGATCAACCCAATTAGAAGTGGTTTACGACGCCCTTTCGAATCACTCATTGGTCCAATCCATAATTGTCCCAAAGCCAAACCAACTAAGAAAAAGGTAAGACTAAGTTGAACAAATGATTGGGATGTACTTAACTCTTCTGCTATTAGGGGGAGTGCTGGCAAATACATATCAATCGTTAGTGGTGCAAATGCAGCTAATGATCCTAATATCGCAGCTAGTTTCATACGCTTTGAGTTAATGTCATTGTTTTTTGCATGACTTAGATTCCCTAAAGAATCATTCATAATAAATTCCTCCTGCATTCCGTAACACAACGTTAAATTACGCAAAATAATAAAAATCCATTTTCACATATTCATAGATTATAAATCATTTCACTTCAATTAACACTCTTTTCCTTATAATTTTGCAAGTAATGAATCAAGAGAAACCTATAAATACCTATATGCACAGCTTCTTCAAATAAATCTCCGCAATTAGTAAATTCGGAACCCAACATAACCATGCGATGATCATATAACTTGTTTCATAGTTTTCAAAGCCTCCTATTAACACGAATATGAGTAACCACAGCCTCAACGTTACAGCCGCCAGTGATAAGGCGTAGTTTCGAATCATCCACTTACGATGGAGATAGACTAAACGATGTTTAATTTTATAGAGAGCCATTCCCGCTGATACAAGCCAAAAGATTGCTAAAAAAGCGAACCCTATTGTAGAGATGATTCCACCTGTTGCTTCAAAAGCTAAATAAAGGCCGGATAAACCACCAAACAATATGCAAATATAATAAACCATGCCCATTTGTTTATGTTTGGTTTGATTTTTATTCCTGAATTTACGAGATAAAAGAAATGGACCTAAAACTAAAGCAACTAAACTGGAAATCGCATGGATATATAACATGACATACCAAAGCTGATTTAATACCTCCCCCAAACCAATTTTGGTCATTACAAAACCAGACTTGTCAGCTCCAAAAATTAAATACTGTACAATGGTGTAGCCTGAAACACTGATTGCTAAAAACGTAACAATGTACCAAATTAACTTCTTCAACGGAATCATCCCTTCATATTAACGGTCATTAAACATCATTTTTATACTACTCTCTTATGCAATTATCCAAATTATAACATTCTATTTCTATCGTAATAATGCATTCATTTCAATATTTACATTTTCTTAAATTTCTTTTCATAGTTAGAGGCTGTACTTCACTCAAATACCGCTAAAACAGCTTCTCTTCAAAATAGTATTTTCTAACCAAAAGAAAAAGTAAGGACTAGATTCATTGTTTCCTAGCCCTTACCGAAGTTATATTATTTTTTTAAGTAAGATTATCCCTTTACAATTCCCTATAATACTATTTATTTTATATACTCATGACTTACCAAAACTTCCGATAACACCTCTGTAGGTATAGTAAATTCAATAACTCCCATATAACCTGGAGCAATTTCATATTTATCGAAAACAATAACTAGTTTACTATTGTCATTAATGTAGAAATTTTGTTCTGGTTTTATTTTCTCAAACAGGTCACTGAGCATGTCTTCCTCTTGATTCGGATGATCTACCCAATAAATGACGTTAAAATCTTGATTCATTTGGGAAATCATTTGACGTTTAATCTCCTCACTAATTATGTCAATATATGCATCACTTTTAAACAGACTAGGTAAAGTAATTAGTAGCTCATTTTGCTTATCAATCGTGTCGAATTGATATGTAGTTGAGGATGAACCAACAGTATTTTCAACATATCTACCGATTGCTAATATTTGATCGGTATTCGTTTTGATTTCATAACCACTGGCAACCCCCATATGTCCACCACCAAGTTCTTCTAGTTGTTCTACATCAGTTTGGAATTGTTTATATAAGGCTTTGCTTTCCTCTAAATATTTTTGGTTAAGTGCATCTTGTAATGATTTATTCTCAAGGTTTTCAATTGCTGGCACTTCTATATCCGCATTATACGTTTCCTCATTCACGTTGAATTCAGTTATTGTTAATACGTTCACAATACTTTCTAGTATAGGTATTTCACTCATCGCCTTGGCAAAAGTTGGACTTGTGTTTAAGCCCCCAATAAAAATAGCTGATGCTGCTGCCATACCTACAATTGATGTTGTTACTCTTTTCTTTCTTGTTTTTTGACGTAGTGCTTTATTTACAACAGCGTCTAATTCTTCAGGAATCAGAATGTCATGATACTCTTTCTTTAATTCTTCAAATTTTTTATCCATTAATTAGCCTCCAAACAGGATTTGTCCTTGATTTGAACTCTAAGTGCTTTAAGCCCATTATAAAGACGGGTTTTAATTGTGTTTTCATTTTCATTTAAGATTTCCGCTATTTCACGAATCGTTAAGTCTTCAAAAAACTTAAGTATGATAATCATCCGATACTTAGGTGATAAACTATCTAGTACTCTTACTAAATCAAGATTTTCATAATGATCATTACTATTAGGACTAACAAATTCTAATGTATCATCATCCACTATCATTTCCCTTTTTTGTTTCCGTAATAAATCTAGCGATGTATTAATGACGATGCGAATAAACCAACTTCTTAAGCCTTCCGTATTATTTAACTTATGTACTGTTTTTAGGGCTTTGTGAATTGAATCTTGAATAATATCTAATGCATCATCTTTGTTATGTACATAACTAAAAGCTATTCGATAAAAACGTTCTTTGTCAGTTAATAGTAAATCTGTTAGCATTTTTTCAGCTTTTTTATTTTTCAATGCAGGCACCTCCTCTTGCGCTATATATAAGACGTTTAAGATTGGGTAAAAAGTTTTGTAATTTATAAAAGAAAATAAAAACACTTTCTTATCATTTAAGAAAGTGTTTCTATAACCAGAATAATAGGTTATTTTCTTTCATTATAATTAGTTTTAATTTCTATTAAATGTTTGTTAATTTTATCTAACTGTTTTTCTAACATGAACGTTCTTTCTTTTTCCAATTGTATCATCTTTACTTTATGTTGTTTATTAAGTTCAAATAACTTAAATAGTTTTATAATGAATACGATGAATAGAATGATCATTGCAAGTGTTATTAATGTTGCAATAAAATCACCTATATTAAATTGTACAGTACCCATACTAACGCCCCTTTATTTTTAATCAAACGTTCCACTATTTTTATTATAGGGAATATTTGTAATTAAATTCAAGGAGTTCCTTCACAACTACCTCCCCTCTAACTTCATAAAAGAGACGCTTCTTCTTTATATGAAAAGCGTCTGGTTAGTAAACTATACAGTTTTTGTTTCTGAATCAAACGATTTAAAATTCTATAAATGTTCACTTCTATAAGCAATCTGCCCCCGACAAATTGTGTAATGAATTGTAAATTCGTCGTCCACAAGTAAAAGATCTGCATCCTTCCCCTCTTCAATACTACCTTTTCGGTCATAGATTGATAGCTGTTTTGCTACATTTGCGGAAGTCATTTTTATCAAATCTCGAATGGTGACGTCCTGAAAGCTTAGCATATGCTTTGCTGCATCTTGCATACATAATATACTACCCGCGAGAGTTCCATCTTCTAGCTTAGCACGATTATTGGTTACTTTGACAATTTGCCCACCAAGATCATACTCCCCCGGTCCAAGACCCTTTGCCCGCATAGCATCTGTAATAAGAATGATCCGTTCACTGCCAATATTGTTATAAATGATTTGCAGCATGTCACTAGAGACATGAATTCCATCTGCAATCAATTCCGAACGTAAATCGTGTAACAAAAACGCAGCACCAACTGCGCCAATATCACGATGGTGAATGCCGTTCATCGCATTACATAAATGGGTTAACTGGCGAACACCATGTTCAACTGCCGACTTGATCTGATTAAAACTTGCGTCTGTATGCCCGGCAGAAACATTAATTCTTTCATTCAATAAATAGTTAATAAAGGTCCCGTCTGGATCAAGTTCAGGAGCCAGAGTAATGGTCTTTATTTTTTCTTTTGCAAGTTTTTGCCATCTTTGAAATTGTAAAATATTAGGCTTTACAATATATTGTTTGGGCTGGGCTCCTGCTTTCACTTTATTGATAAACGGACCTTCCAAATGGATACCGAGCATTTCTGCGTATTGAGGTTTATTTATATATTCAGCGGCATTCATTAACGCTTTTTCAATGTTTTCAGGTGCTTGTGTCATTGTTGTGGCTAGAAAACTTGTCACACCTTCCTTAGGTAACGAAGATGCTATTTCATTTAGCGCTTCTTCAGTTGCATCCATTACGTCATAACCGCTCGCACCGTGAATATGACTATCGATAAAGCCTGGAATAACTATTAATTTAGAAGCGTCAATCACTACAGCCTGTTTTGAAACCATAATCGATTCCTTTTTACTGATTTTTGTTATAACGCCTTCTTCAATTAATAGCGAAGCGTTTTCAAGAACTTGCTCTTCCAAGTAGATGACCGCATTTTTTATTAAAATTGACTCTTTATGTTCATTCATCATTTACACCTTTGTTTAACAGCTCTTGGATTGCTTTTCCAACATCTCCACCATTTCTTTTTAGGGTGACAATGGCTTCTTGTTCATCCACCTTAGTCTGCACCATAATAATAGCAGGTTTTATTTCGTAATTCGTTTTTGTTAAAATGTATTCTGCTGTTTCATAAGACACATTGGTGATGTCCATAATAATTGATTTTGCACGTTCCATTAATTTGTAATTGGTTGCATGGACATCGACCATTAAGTTTCTGTATACTTTACCTAATTTCACCATTGTTGTAGTACTAATCATATTCAGAATCATTTTATGAGATGTTCCTGCCTTCATCCTAGTGGAACCAGTCAGTACTTCAGGACCAACGACTACTTCAATGGCTATATCGGTATATTTATTAATAAGTGAATTTGCATTGCTTGATAGGCCTACTGTAAAAGCACCAATTGTTTTTGCATATTTAATAGCACCGATAGGATAAGGTGTCCGGCCACTCGCTGTAATTCCGATGACCACATCATGTTTTGTTAGGTTTCTATCTTTCAGGTCAAGTTCACCCTGAGCCTCATTGTCTTCGGCATTTTCAACAGCTTGGAAAAAGGCCTCATTTCCCCCTGCCATGACAGTTTGAACCAGTTCAGGTGGCGTCATAAAAGTCGGAGGACATTCTGAGGCGTCTAACATGCCAATTCGCCCACTTGTTCCAGATCCAACATAAAATAATCGTCCGCCATTTTGAATGGATTCAACTACCTGATCAGTAACGACCCTTATTTGTGGTAATACCTTTTCAACCGAGTGAGCAATTGTTTTATCTTCATTATTAATTATTTGTAAGATTTCCATAGTTGTCATTTGGTCCATATTTATACTTGCAGGGTTTCTTTTCTCAGTCGTTAAATTTGATAGTTCCATAAAAAACTCCTTTACTTAAGAATTTGTCTTAAGTACTGCTCATTTCATTTGATGATCGATTTCATTCCATGTCATTTTGACATTCCTTTTTAATTCTTCATTTACGATTTGTCCGTTGTCTATGAGGGATAGTATATATGCTCCCACAACTGCAGGTAACTCAGGTTGAACAATTTTCATATTTTGTAAGTTGGTACTTAATGTACTTTTAAACAACTCTTTGAAATATGGATCTAAGAACAATCCTCCGTGTAGAACCAGTAAAGGTGCCTGATAATTTATTTGATCATACCCAGCCTTCACCATTTCGATTAGTTCGTTAATCGAATCACGTAAAATACATTTAGCTACAGCGTCTTCAACCTTCGCCGCTTCCATTACATATTTTGCCAGTTTTGCAATTTTAGGCACAAGCAATTCATCTTTGTAAATAGAAATGAGGTCACGAATGTCCGAGATTTGAAAATGTTTTAATAAACAATCCGTTAATAATGTTTGCGGTGCTCTCTTATCAAAAGCTTTTAACACGGCATTCAATGCACGCTTTCCAATATAGAAGCCGCTACCTTCATCACCTAGTAGATAACCCCAACCACCAACACGAATCGTTTGACCGGTTTCCTTTGACATTGCATATACAATAGACCCTGTTCCTGCAATTAATAAAATGCCAGATTCTCCCCATGTTCCAGCTACAAAAGCAGCTTTGGCATCATTTGTAATGTGAACTTTTGATTCATAGACTGACTGTTTAAAGAAGTTTCTAATGATTATTCGGTCTCTTTCCCTATCCGCACCTGCTAAACATAAATTTATTCGTTCAATCTGTTCAATTGTAGAATTCGAATCGACCATCACTTTTTCTATCAAATGCAATAAGGTGGCACGAACTTTTTGATGAGCAATGCCTTGTATATTACTAGCATCACCAGCTGCATATGCTAAAATAAGACCACGTTCATCCCCAATGACACAGCTCGTTTTTGTTCCGCCACCGTCGATTCCAATCCATCTTTTTGTTTTTTCAGTAGTTATCTGCATACTCAACCCTCTTTTATGTTGCAGAATTTAATTCATCGCAATTGCGATACTATTGTGGAGGACTTTCCTTAATTGATGAATAGTTCGATTACGCCCAAAATGAACACGATTCGTTAGCAAAATCGTGGCAAAATTACTCTCCTTTGAAAACCACATCGAAGTTCCTGTAAAGCCCGTATGACCAAATCCATCTTGCATAAATTGCCCTGAGAATGAATTTGAATCATATAATTGCCAACCAATTCCTCTGTTTTGATTCAACTTTTCCGTTTGTGAAGTTGTACTTAAAGCAATGGAAGGACTTGAAATGATTCGCTTGCCTTTTAATTTACCATTATTTAAAATCATCCTTGCATAAATGGTAAGATCTTCTGCAGTTGAAAATAACCCTGCATGACCACTTACTCCACCAAAATGGAGCGCATTTTCATCATGTACCTTTCCCCATTGATAGTCATTTTGCGACTCAATAAATTCGGTTGCAGCGATACGATTTTGTTTGTGAGAAGCTGGATTAAAGGCCGTATCCTTCATGCCTAAAGGTTCATAAATAAACGTTGAAGTATATTCAGCTAGTGACATATTGGTTATCTTTTCCACAATTTTTCCAAGCGTGATAAAATTCAAATCACTATAGATCACTTCTAACCCAACCTGTTTCTTTTCATCCATACGAGCAATCAAATTGATTGCCTCATCCATCGTATAGTTCATTTGCCAAAATTTTATTTCCGGTTGGAAGCCACTTGTATGGGTTAATAGATGCTTGATTGTTAAATCTGGGTGACTTCGTTCAAACTGTCGTAAATAAAGATAGACAGGGTCATCCAAATCCAATAGACCTTGATCTAGTAGTTGCAAAATTGCTGGCAGTGTCGCCACAACTTTAGTTAAAGAAGCCAAATCAAAAATGGTGTTTTTCGTCATACGTATCTTTCTAACGTCATGCGCAACACCAAGTGCCTGTTGGTAAACAGTTGATTTTGAATTTGTAACAGCAATTACTGCGCCTGGAATTAGTCGTTCAACAATAGCTTTCTCTAATATCTCTGGTACTTTTTGAAATCTGCTTTCATCCAAGAAGATTCACCTCTTTCGTTAATCAATAAATCTTCTATTATTTAATCGCTCCCTCTGTCATCCCTTTTACAATATGACGTTGGAAAATAGAATAAAAGATAATGACTGGGATCACAGTTATACAAAGTCCTGCAAATAGGACTCCCCACGCACTTTCATAACGCGCACTTGTTTTTAGTAAATCCATTGCAACCCCTAATGTGCTTTTACTTTCTGCTTGTAGAAGTATGAGGGCCATAAAATATTCGTTCCAAAATGAGATTGCATTCAAAATAGAGGCTGTAATAATCCCTGATTTCACTAACGGTGTGACAATTTTTAATAAAATACCATAAGGACTCATGCCATCGATTGCTGCAGCTTCCTCCAATTCTCTCGGAACATTCCCCATAAAACTGACAAGTATAAAAATGGTAAATGGAATATGTGATACTGCGTAGACCAAAGACAAAGCCCACAAATTGTCCAACATATTGAGTTGTAATAATAAAAAGAATAAGGGAATCCAACCTAGTACAGATGGCAGCATCATAGATGCTAAATACGTGTTTAATAATATATCGCTACCCTTAAACCTTAGTCTTTCCAACGCATAAGCAGTTGGTATAGAAAAAACGAGACAAAGAATTGTGCCTAGTGCTGTAACCAACAATGTATTTAAGAACGCACTTCCAATGTTGTAATCCGTCCATGCAACAATGAAATTATTAAAATTAAAGTTTTGTGGCCATGACCATGGGGAAACGAAAATCTCCGCATTCGTTTTAAAAGCACCAATAAACATCCATATGAGAGGGAAAATTACAATAATAGACCATAGCAATAACGGAATTCTGACAGCTATTGTGGATAATGTACGTAATATGCTCACCCTATCCCTCCTAATATTCGACTTTCTCTTTTTTCAATAAAAACTGGAATATTAACACCGTCACCAACGATAAAACAAGGATGACGACACCGATGGCCGCTCCATATCCAAATTGAAAATCCTCGAATGCTCTTTGATATAAATACGAACCTAAAACCTCTGTTGCAATACCAGGCCCTCCTGCTGTCATGACTTGCACAAGCACGAAAGATCCATTTAAGGACGTAATAACAATATAGAGAATGGATGTTTTAATTTGTGGCCAAATAAGTGGAACCGTAATTTTCCAAAATTGCTGCCACTCACTAGCACCATCAATTTCTGCCGCCTCATATAAACTTTTTGGGATGTTTGAGATTCCTCCCATTAGCAACAACATAAACAAACCAATTCCCGCCCAAATAGCGGGCACTGCAATACTTGGTAAAGCCCATGTCATATCGCCCAACCACGGTTTTGCCCATTCTTCTAATCCGATGGCACGAAACAATCCATTTAATAAGCCAATATTCGGATCATAAATAAACTGCCACAATATACCGATCACAACAACAGACATAATATTGGGGAAAAAGAATACGATTCGGTAGAAAGGCGCCTCTTTAATACGAAGCTGTGTGAGTGCGACCGCAAAAAATAATGATAAAATCATAATGCCTAAAATTTTTACGAAGACAAAAAAGTAATCATTAAATATGGCTTTTGGAATGACGGAATCTTTGAAAATTCTTTGATAATTTTCTAGCCCTATAAATTCCATGACAGAGCTGGTTCCAGACCAGTCAAAGAACGAGTAATATACACCGCCTATCATGGGATAGACAGTAAAAAGACAGAACACGATAAAGGTCGGAAGTAAACAAAAGGCTAAAAAGAGGTACTTTTGTCTTTTAGACTGAACCACACCCATCACTTCTTTCTCTTATTGATGTAATGAAGAGAGATGGAAGCTATTCTTACCATCTCTCTTCATTTGGGAATCTTTTATACGCCGCGTAGTTCTTTCGCTTTAGTTGTCATTCGTTGTACAAATTCCTCAGCTGTAATATTACCTAATAAAATTTCTACGATTTGTAATTTAATTTCATTTGTAATTTCTACTGCAATATCTTGCTCTTCTTGGCTTTCAGGTGTATTTCTGTTATGAATTTGAACTTGCCCTGGTTCATTAATCATCGCGTTAATGCCCTTTAAGAATTCAGGTACACGCTCATTACTTGATAAATCAACGTTTTTCAAATTCATAATCGCACCCGTCGATTCAGCAAATTTTTGCGCATATTTTTCTGTAAATACAAATTCAAGGAATGCTTTTGCTGCTTCTGGATTATCAGCTTCTTGTGCGATGGCAATTGTACGTATGTCCGGTACAAGCGCCATTGGTTTACCTGGATCATTCATTGGTGTTGGAACAAATCCATATTCAAAACCTTCAGGCGTATCATTTTTCATTTCATTTGGAAGCCAGAAACCTACTGGAATATATGCATTCTGATGTAATAATAGATTCATTTGAGATTGTGTATGGTTGTAAGCAGCAAACCCAGTATCCACTAACCCTGCATCTACAATGGTTTCAACCTTTTTCATAATTTCTAACACTTCTTCGCCTTCCCAAGCTTCTATTACACCATTTGATAAATCATTTAGTAATTCTTCACCACCAGCTGCAGCAAATGCAGGATATAAAACACCACGTTGGAAGTATTGTGCATATTGACCTGTTGTATTGAATGGTGCAATACCCGCATCAGATTTAATTTGATTCATAGACGCTAACCAGCTATCAAAGTCCGTTGGTGTTTCCCAACCGTTTTCTTCAAACCAAGTACTGTCATACCACATACCCCAAGTATCAAATACAAGTGGTAAACTATAGATTTTCCCTCCATCTAACACTTCTGCTGGAGAGATAAAGCTATCTAATAAAGGGGTACCATCTTCCATTGAGATGCCTTCAGCCCAATCACTAATATCCATTAACTGACCATCCGCAATCATTTGCGTTTCACTGGAACCGTTTCCATCAATGTAAACGACATCTGGCGGATCATTCGAAATCCAACGGGTATTCATTTCTGTGTTAATGTTTGGTCCCGCATGTTCGATAATTGTCACATCTGGATATTCGGCCTTAAAGTCTTCAATGACCGTTTTCCACCATTCATCTCCATATCCACCAACAAAATACTGAATTTCTAATTCACCAGATATTCCACTCCCTGATCCATCTCCCTCAGTCGTACCTTCATTACTCGTTTCAGATTCTTTCGGTGGGTCTTCTGTTGTCGAATTTCCTGAACAAGCTGCCAGAACAAGAAGGAGAAGTGCAAAAAGTACAAACAACCACTGCTTATGAAAAGACTTATTCCTCAATGTGAACACCTCTTTGTTTTTAGTATATAAACCATTTAATCACCAAAGTTCGGGTATAAAATGGTTTAAACCGACTGTAAGTTAACTTTGAAAAATATAGAAAAATGGGTTATTAACTTCACTTCGTAAATTTTGCAATAACTGCTCTTGTTTGATCTAAGTACTGAACAGATTCTTCAAAATGTAACGATGCAAGTCCTGTAAATAATATATCGATGATGGTTAGTTGAGAGATTCTCGATGCAGTAGCTGCACTACGGATGAGCTTTTCTGTAGAGGAAACATATAAATTGATGGTTGAAAGTTTTTGGAGTGTATTATGTTTATATTCTGTAAGTGAAATGATTTTCGCGTTGTTTTCTTTTGCAATTTGGACTGTTTGGATAATTTCTTTTGTTTCACCTGAATATGAGATGGCAAAGACAACATCCTGATGATTTAAATTGGTTGCCGATATGAGTTGTGAATGACTATCAACTAGTACTTCACAATGTTTATTAATTCGTTTAAGCTTCTGATCAAAGTCCATTCCGACAATGGCTGAAGCACCCATACCAATAATGACTATTTTTCTAGCTTGGTCGAGTTCTTGGATTGTCTTCTTCAAATCCTTTTCATTCATGACAGCTAATGTATTTTTGATAGAGTAAATGTTATTATAAACAATCGATTGAATGGTTTCTATAAGACTTGCTTCAACCGATAGGTCTTGGTATTTAGGTACTTGTTCGTCGTGTTTTTCGTGTGGAATGGATGCAGCGACACTTAACTTTAAATCTCGATATCCTTTAAACTTTAGTGATCGACACATACGAATAATTGTTGCTTCACTCGTATTCGTCTTTTCTGATAAATGAGCAATGGGCATCTGTAAAATTTCTTCTGGGTTTTTCAGAATATATTCAGAAACCCTCTTCTCTGCCGGTTTCAACATTGAAATGCCATGCCTAATTCGGTCTAATCCGTTATTCATCCATATCCCAACTTTTGAATGTAGTGAAACTACACTACTTATTAGTAGCTTTGTAGTTTAATTTCATTCTAGAGATTGCCAAGAGATCAGTCAATACATTTTTCCAAAATTTCTGAATACTTAATACTACAATACAGTAAGTTCTTTTCCATAGAAAAAATGGACATACTAGTAAACTAGCATGTCCTACTTTTCGTTGCTGTCTTAATTACCAATTAATTCCTTTCATATAGCTCCAACGTTCCCTTTTTGTTTCTCCATATACATGCGTCTGTCCGCGATACTATATAATTGATCCATTGTCTCACCATCAACTGGATAACAACTAATACCAATACTAGCTGATAGATGAAGTTGTTGTTCCCTTGCTACTATTAGTGGCATCGAAAGTTGTTGACGAATTTTTTCAATAAGTGTTTCAGTTTCTCCAACACTTATTAACATAACAAATTCGTCCCCACCTAACCTTGCGGCAAAATGTTTTTTTGTAGATGTTTCTTGTAAAATTGTTGCAATTTGCTGTATTGCGCGGTCCCCTGCTTGATGTCCGTATGTATCGTTAATTTGTTTTAACTTGTTTAAATCTAGTAATATTAGGTTAAACATCTCATTCTTAATAATAAGTTCGCTAATATGATTTTCGAATGCAGCTCGATTTGACAAACCAGTTAATAAATCATGGTAAGCTAAATACCGAACTCTCTCCTCTTTCATCTTTGCATCAGTAATATCCTTCCAAATTACAAACATTAATGTTTTTCCTTCTACTAAAATAAAATCACAATCAACTAATATCGTTTTTCTATGATTAGACTGATTTATAAAAGATATTTCAAAATTCTCGACTTTTGTCTTTCTCTTAAATACCCTTTGATAATTAGGCCTAAATGTTTCGTTATCCAGACCACTTAAAAAAGCTAAGATTGATGAGTGAATTAACACTTGCTTTTTCACACCTAGATATCTAAACACTTCCGGGCTTGCCTCAAGTACATTTGTATTCTCATCCAAGAGAAGGATACCTAATGGAGACCTTTGAAATAATATATTATATCGTTTTTCAAAAGACGATAAATAATCAAACCTTGAAATACTAAGAAAGATTGCAATAGCCCAAAATATAGAACCATGTGGGATAAAATAATAAAAGAAATAGAGGCTCGTATTTTGAAAAATGATAGATCCAGTAATTATAAATACTGACCAAACTACTAATAATACTGTTCCATTAAACCACATTTTGGCTGCATTATTTCCGTTTTTCATCTCTTTAATAATCAAAATTATATTTAATGTGATATATAATAGATCCACTAACCATAACATATATAAGCCTTTACCTGGGATAAACGCTGGTTCAAATGGAATATTATCGCGCTGTAACATCCAAGAGTTGAACGGAAGGGTGATTAACATTAAAATGCCAGGAATAAATAAATATTTAATAAATTTGTTTTTCCTATTATAAATATTCGCACTCATTAACCAAAAATGTAAGGATAGTAAAATCGTGATAGTTGCACTACCATTTAACCAATACAAAACAATTGAGTTAAAGTATTCAGGATAAATAATTAAAGAAGTAAATATAGCCAAAAATGTCAAAGACGAAAAAAACAACATTAAACTACATGTAATATGCCTAGAACTATGACGGTTAAAACTATATACGATGCCCGCCATAAAAATAAATAGACAAGCAGGTACTAAATACAATAAACAATATAAAAGTATCTTCAAAAAATCACCTACGACCTATGTGGATATTAGTAAAATTTAGATAGATATTGGACCAGTTTATTAGATACCGGTTACGATTCGAGTTGCCACAGAGACCAACAGGTTTATCGTCATTAAAACTGAGGCCACCTAATGGATGGTTTCTGTGATTAAAGCTACCAAATGGCATTGACTCATGGAATAAGTTATTGTCCATAAAGTATTATGTTAAATTACAAGTGTATACAAATCATTCACAAACTTCACTATCAAATTAAACTACTCTCCACTACCCTAATTAATATTATATTAAAAAAATTAAATCAATTATAGCCTATTTCAGAAATTTTCATAATCGCTCTTGGATTAAAATTGACTGGGATGAATCATACCAGAGTATGATGAGATCAGTTATTAATTCTATTGTTAGGCAAATAACTTATAAATTATAAGGTTCTTTCAAACATATAATTGAGTAATAGTAAATATGTTGATAGAAATCAACATATTTAATTGCTCTTTCTTACATACAACACCATACATATGGGGGGATTTAGGTGGAAAGAATTACAGTTCTTGGTGCAGGAACAATGGGACATGGCATTGCCCAAACCTATGCTCAAGCAGGATATGAGGTTACTTTATATGACATTAAAAATGAGATTTTAGAAATTGCATTAGCGAGAATATCGGATAATTTAGATTTATTAATTCAAGAGAATTTTATCGCTCCTTCTAATAAAGAGACGATACTTAAACGAATTGTGATAACTACTAATCTAAGAGAAGCAGTCAATGAAAGTAGGTTTATTATTGAGGCAGTTTCTGAAAATCTTAAAATTAAATTTGACTTATTTAAACAGTTGGAAAAATTGGTGGATGAGGATACAATTATTGCGTCCAATACTTCCACATATACAATTCAACAATTATCTGAAGGGATCGAAATAAAAAGCCGACTTATTATCACTCATTTCTTTAACCCTGCACATTTAGTTCCACTTGTAGAGATCGTAAAAGGACCTGAAACTACTCAAGATATCATTGAGCAAACAGTGCAGATTCTAGAAAGAATTGAAAAAAAACCTATTGTGCTGAAAAAAGACCTTCCTGGTTTGATTGCTAACCGATTACAAGCTGCATTAGTCCGTGAAGCATTTTACTTACTAGAAGAAGGTGTAGCTGATGCAAAAGATATTGATTTAGCAGTAACAGCCGGCCCAGGGTTTCGCTGGGCATTCGTTGGTCCACTTGAAACCGCAGATTTCGGTGGACTTGATATTTGGAAAAGTGTTGTGGAAAATTTAGCACCTACTCTGTCAAAAGAAGTGAAGATTCCTTCATTTGTAAATGAAAAAATAGTAAACGGACATCTTGGAACAAAGACCGGAAATGGATTATATTCTTATAAAGGGTATGATCAGGTTCAAAGAAGAATTAAAGAACGAGACGAGCATTTTATTCGATTAGCAAAAATTAAAGATAATAGAACAATTGAATAAGATATTGTTTAATTATGTTCCCTTATATATTGAAAAGCGTAGCATATGGAAAAATTCAAGCTACGCTTTTTTATTCTACTGTTATTGTCTCTTAGAACTTTTATTCTGCAATCGGCTTACAAAATATTAATAAGATATTGACCTAGATTAGAAAAATCAAAGGAAATGATATCATGCAAAATTAGATTGTAGAATGATTTCTTCAGAAGAGATTCGTAAAAGAGTTTCCTGTTTTATTGGACCATTTCTTAGTAGAAATGATTTAACAATCGAATAGCCTAAACAATATCCAATCCAATGAGGAAATTTGTCCGTACCATCACCATATAAATATGGTAAATGATTTCCCACTCCTTTCACCTCAAGAGATGTGACAAACTCACTCTTCCAAATCTTCTGTAGTTCTTCATTGGAATACCGTGAATTCCAAGGAGATTGCCATTCGCCCCCATATAATGCTTCAACCATACACTCTGCCATTCCTTCTATTATTAATGATTCTTTTAACGGTATATGTTCGAAATCTATGTTTAAATAATCTAACCTACAACAGTGATGATACTCATGGGCTAACATCGCTTTTAACTCTGTATCCCCTAATTCTGGTGATACAAATAAGAAAATGACCCCTTTATACGACGCGGCATTCTTATTCATTACAATTCCATCAATCATTGGTCTTTGTTTAGTTAGTGGAAAAATAAAGATCGGCACTTCTACACCATTCCAGCTTTTCTTCAACCGATCATATTCATCTTGTGCAATTTTCCAAACATTCCTGTCCTCTAATTGTTTTAATGTATTCTCCAATTCTATTACCTCTACCGGGTCAAATAGGCCATTGCTAAGAAGTTCATAATGTAATTCTTCTCGTGGGACATTCGGAAAATAACTTCTTAGGTAATGATAAAACAACTCTTGTTGAATGAATAATGAGGATTCATCGAAAGATGAGTTAGACACTTCAACCAATTTTTCAAGTAAACACTTTGTATGTTCAACTGACAAACCTAGTTCCTCCTTTTTCTATCTTATGTTATAGACTATTAACTCGTGTGTTCATTTAAATAGGTCATATATTAGTAAAAGTCTGAGAGATAAAGGAGGATAGAAAATGGATAGACGTCAAGCTTATGATCTTTGTTGTAAATATCAAGGAAAAATGGTCTGCATTACTGATAAAAGAGGTTGTAAACACGTGGGAAAAATTACAAAAGTAGACCGTGATATGGTATGGATCCAACCAAACAGAGAACGTGGTCGTTATGGACTTGGTTTCTGGGGCTTTGGTGGTGGCTATGGTTACGGTTACGGTTACGGTTATGGTTCTGGTGGTTTAGGTTACGGAATTGCACTCGGAGCTATCCTTGGAATCGCACTAGTATCGGCTTTTAGATGGTAACTTGTCCATAAGTAAAATTTATCAATCAGTTTATAAACACTAGTACTTAAAAATCCATTTTGAAAAAATATGATTTCAAAATGGATTTTTTCTTTCCTCAATTTTATCAATGTATTTCGTGTACATGGATAGCTACATTATCAACTTACTCCTTCTCTCCATAATGATTGTGTCGTACCATTTCCCTTTTCGTTTTGCAATTTTTTCTCTTGTTCCAACAATACGAAAACGTTTTTTATGAAGAGCTATGCTCGATTCATTAATGGCAAAGATTGATGATTCAAGTGTCCAAAATCCTACATTCTCACTTTCTTCAATCATTTTTTGCATTAGTAATGTGCCAACACCCATACCGCGCACTGTACTATTAATGTAAATACTAATCTCCCCAACACCTTTGTATACTTCACGCCTTGATACTTGTGAAACTGAAATCCACCCATATACTTGCCCGTTTTCCTCCGCTACAAATCGTAGAGTGGGATGATATTTTTGATCCCAAATCTCTTTTGTTGGAACCTTTGTTTCAAATGTTGCGCATCCTGTCTCCATTCCTTCTTCGTAAATTCGGAGCACTTCATTTAAATCCGATTGAATCAATTGGCGAATTTTCACTTAAATCTCCCCTTACAACAATACATTTAGAACTTAACAACAACCACTAAGTCCGCTCTTGCACACTCCAGTTTCAGGTAAATTTAATTGAACGAGCTGCGCGCTTTTCATATCTCCTGCTAAGTAAGCGACAATGGAACGCACTTGTTCATAACCTGTTGCCAATAAAAATGTAGGTGCTCGACCATAACTTTTCGCCCCAACTATATAAAAGTCCTTTTCTGGTTGGCGCAATTCTTGTTCACCATGAGGTCGAACCGTTCCACAACTGTGTTCATTTGGATCTATTAGAGGTGCTAATGCAGTAACACTTTCAGTTGTAGGGTCTATATTTAATCGAAGTTCACTATTCATTGAAAAATCTGGTCGACTACCTGTATTCACAATTAGCCGATCAAATGAATCTAACGTTAATTCGTTATCTCCATAAATACCAATAATACTAATTTTCCCTAGATTATTTTCCTTTAAAGTAGTAATGGAGAACGGTGTTACAACCTTCACTTTCCCCTGTTCAACTAGTTCGCGTATTCGTGCACCAAGCGCTCCACGTTCAGGGAGTTCATCGTTCTGTTCCCCACCATATGCTAAATCAACGTGTTTTTTACGTAAAATCCATGTTATTTCGGTTGTTGGAACTTTCTCTTGTAACTTAGCTAAATTCAATAAAGAATGAATAGCTGAATGCCCACCACCAATTACTGCAATTTTTTTACTTTCATATAATTCCGAATTTGCTTTAACATCTGGTATATGATAATCCATTTTCAAGCTTAGTGATTTTTCATTTGGTAGCCATACCCCATTTCCCATTGCGGGGTTTGGATTCCCCCAAGTTCCCGTAGCATCTAACACAGCTCGAGCTTCAAATGTCATTACTTTCCCTGCAGTTTCTACATATAGAAGAAAAGGTTGCTGATTTCTATTTTTTGTCTTCATTTTATCTAATGATTTTCGGGTGATTGCAACAACTTGATGATTTGTATGAATGGATTCTTTTAATTTATTTAGTTCAGATAAAGGCTTTAAATACTGATCAATTAATTCACGGCCAGTCGGGAGTTCCTCTCCAAACGGCTCTTTCCAACCTGATTGTTTTAGTAATTCTTTTGCAGCTGCATCGATGTTATATTGCCAAGGGGAAAATAACGTTACATGCTCCCATGAACGGATATTTGCCCCTATATCATCCCCTTTTTCAAAGAGCATAAATGATATATTTCTAGCCGAAAGCTGAGACGCAGCAGCAAGTCCAATAGGTCCTCCACCTATTATAGCAACTGGCATTTTGTTTTCAGGCGAACAACAGTCTGTTACAGTGTCACAACAAGAAGAATTTTGATCCAAAATATTAAAATCCTTTTTCATAGAGATTCACTCCAAACATAAGTATTTACTTATATAATAAATTAAATAAAAAGTAGCTATTGCTACTTGTTTATTTTACTCCACATGTATTGCACAGATTTGGTATCTTAGTTTCTAATTGATTAAGAATTGCTTGAATTACCGATGATTGATTGTCAGCAATTCGGTAATGTTTCCATGTCCCTACTTTACGTGCTGTTACAATGCCTGCTTCTTCTAGTTTTTTTAATTGTTGACTAACGGCTGGTTGAGAAAGTCCAAGGACATCCACTAAATCACAAACACAAACCTCACCAGACTTTAAGCAACTAAGCAACGTTAAACGATTCGCATCTGCAACTGCTTTTAACTGTTTTTCCATCATTTGAATGTCCATCTTTCTTCACCTCATGTTTTTCAACTTTATATAAGTAGATACTTATATAGTAATACAGTAATTACCAATTAGCAACTTCTTAAATAACTTCACATGTGCTATTACTCACCTGTCTCTGCGTATCGTTTAATTCGATCTCCAATTTCATCTCGTACGCGTTGGAACACAACCCATTTCTCTTCATCTGTTCCTTGTGCTTTTGCCGGATCCTCAAACCCCCAATGCTCACGTCGAACATGCGGAGGTGTAACAGGACATTTATCAGCCGCATCACCACATAAAGTAACAACTAAATCTGCGTGGTTTAACGTTTCCATATCAATAATATCTGACGTTTGCTTCGAAATATCAATTCCAATTTCGTTCATTGCTTTTACTGCATTAGGATTTAAACCGTGAGCCTCAATCCCCGCGCTTTTCACTTCCCAATCAGGAAGTATTTTTTTTGCCCAACCTTCTGCCATTTGACTACGGCAAGAGTTTCCAGTACATAAAAAGTAGATTTTCTTTTTCTTCAATGTGTGTTCCCCCTATAATAGTAATAAAGTTAAATATAGACCCACTAATGTAATGAATAAAATTGGAACGGTTAATACGATACCTGTCTTAAAATAAGTGCCCCATGAAATCTTGATTCCTTTTTGTGATAACACATGAAGCCATACTAATGTTGCTAACGAGCCAATTGGCGTAATTTTGGGACCTAAGTCAGATCCAATAACATTTGCATAAATAAGTGCTTCTCTAACAATGCCATTAGTATTCGTTTCAGCAATTGCCAATGCATCAATCATTACAGTAGGTAAGTTGTTCATAATTGAAGATAAAAATGCTGCAATAAAACCCATCGCAATCGTTGCAACAAACAGGCCTTGATCTGCAAACATTTGAATTATACTTGCAAGAGAGCCCGTTAACCAAGCATTCCCTAATCCATATACAACAACATACATACCGATTGAGAAGAAGACAATATTCCATGGTGCTCCTTTAATTACAGCTTTCGTATTGACTACAGAGCTTTGTTTAGCCATTAGTACAAAGAAGATTGCGATAAGACCTGCTATGAAAGAAACCGGGATATGTATAAATTCACTCGTAAAATACCCGATGACTAACACAGTTAACACAACCCAGGATAACTTAAACATAGTCATATCTTTAATTGCTGCTTTTGGTTCTTTCAATTTTGACAGTTCATATTTTTTTGGAATACTCTTTCTAAAATAAAGCAATAACACTGCAATTGTTGCTAATAATGAAAATAGATTTGGTAAAATCATTCGTGCTGCATATTCAGCAAAGCCTATTTTAAAGAAATCTGCGGATACAATATTCACTAAATTACTAATCACAAAAGGTAACGATGTTGTATCAGCAATAAACCCACTCGCCATAATGAAAGGGAAAATCATTGCTTCTTTAAATTCCAGATGTCTCACCATCGCCAACACAATCGGTGTTAAAATTAATGCAGCACCATCGTTTGCAAATAAAGCAGATACAATTGCACCTAAAATACTGACATAGACAAACATTTTAACCCCATTACCATTTGCAGCTCTTGCCATATGTAATGCAGCCCATTCAAACAAACCAATTTCGTCTAGGATTATTGAAATAATTATGATTGCTACAAAAGCCAGTGTTGCATTCCAGGTAATTCCTACTACCTTTGATACATCTTCAAAATCAACAACTCCAACTAGTAAGGCAAGTACCGCCCCACCACAAGCTGTCCAGCCAATATTTAGCCCTTTCGGCTGCCAAATAACAATAATTAAAGTAATTAAGAAAATACATGTTGCTAATAATGCCATATCATAGTCCTTTCACTTAATGTAAGTATCATAGCCATTTATATTTTTATATAACTATATGCTTATATAATAGCGTTCTCTTTATTAACATTCAACTATCTTAGATTATCGTTCTATTTATGACAGACACTATTCTTTACGATATTATCTATGTTTTGTTTTCAATTTGTGTTTCAAATCTACTTTTAAAACTTCATTATACAATAACCTTTCCCTCCAAAAAGTTAGAAAAGTCACATTCTTTAATTAAATAACTTTCTCCGTTTTGCTATTAAATTTCTTCGATTCGTAGATCTTTAACTAGAAAGTTGAAAAAAATATTATTCTAACATATTTATTCATTCCCATAATATTACAAAAGTTACAAGGAAATGTGTTTGCAAATTTGTCATTATTATAATGACGGATTTGTGAAAACGCTTTTTTTTTCGACACAATTTTATAAAATGAACGTACGTAATAAATAAGGGGATGTCATTAGTGTACAAAAACAAATGATATTCTTTCACGTATCAGGGAAGGAGTTTCCAATATGAAAATGAAATGGTCATTTTTATCATCGTTAGTCATGCTTGTATTTTTCCTGGCAGGCTGTGAACCTTTATTAGTTTTAGATCCTAAAGGTCCGCAAGCAGCAAGACAAGCAAGTGACATTATGCTTTCAATCGGCATTATGGCAGTTATTGTCATCGTGGTTATGGCAATTTTAGCATTTGTATTATTTAAATACCGCGCATCCAAACAACCAGATGATTACGAACCACCTCACATCGAAGGGAATATTTGGGTTGAAGCTATTTGTGTAGGTATTCCAGTGTTAATAGTTGCTTATCTATCTTTTGTATCTGTTCAAAGTAACTATATTGTTGAATCAGCTCCTACAGGCTATGAAGATAAAGAACCACTTGTCATTTATGCTTCTTCATCAGACTGGAAATGGCATTTTAGCTATCCAGAAGAAGGTATAGAAACAGTGAACTATTTATATTTACCAACAGATCGACCTATCGAGTTTAAACTTTACTCATACGGTCCAATTACAAGTTTCTGGATACCACAACTTGGTGGACAAAAATATGCGATGTCTGACATGGTGACAACTTTACACTTAGCAGCTGACGAACCAGGTGAATATATGGGACGAAATGCTAACTTTAGTGGTAAAGGATTCGCAGAAAATACATTCAATGTAACTGCAATGTCACAAGATGATTTTGATGATTGGGTAGAAGAAGTACATGAAACAGCCGAACCTTTAACTGAAAGTGAATTTAATCAATTATTAGAGCCAGGTCATTTAGGACAAATGACGTTTACTGGTACTCATTTAGAATTTAACCCAGCTCCTGAACATAACCATGCTTCAGATACTAATGAGTCAGAAGCAGATCACGATGAACATTCATCACACGATACAAGTGAAACACATTCAACAAATGAAGAATCTGGCCATAGTGGTCATTAAACTTACATGAAAAACTAGATTCATAGAATTATCTTTGATCTAGAAAGGAGAATAAGGATGGAATTCTTTGAACGTTTCGCTATTCCTCATCCAAGTCCAATGATCTACGCTTCAATGGTAGCTATTGCGCTAGTATCGATTGGTATTGTTATTGGAATCACATATTTCAAAAAATGGGGTTATTTATGGCGTGAATGGTTTACAACTGTTGACCATAAAAAAATCGGGATTATGTACTTAATCTCTGCCCTACTTATGCTTTTCCGTGGTGGCGCCGATGCAATTTTAATGCGTGCGCAGCTTGCTACACCTGAAGGAAAATTATTAGATGCTCAACACTATAATGAGATTTTTACTACTCACGGTGTTGTAATGATCATGTTTATGGCGATGCCTTTTATCTTCGCCTTCATGAATTTAATTGTTCCACTGCAAATCGGGGCACGTGACGTAGCATTCCCTCGTTTAAATGCACTTAGCTTCTGGTTATTCTTTGCGGGTGCAATGTTATTTAATATTTCATTCGTTATTGGTGGTTCACCTGACGCAGGATGGACATCTTACTTCCCTCTTGCAGGGAATGATTTTAGTGAATCAGTTGGTACAAATTATTACATGTTAGCCCTACAAATTTCAGGGATTGGTTCTTTAATGACAGGGATTAACATGATTACAACTATTTTAAAAATGAGAGCACCAGGCATGACGCTTATGAAAATGCCAATGTTTACTTGGTCTGCATTCATTGCCAATGTCATTGTCGTGTTTGCATTCCCTGTATTAACTGTTGCTTTATTAATGGGTACAACTGATCGATTATTCGGTACTCATTTCTTTGCCACTACTAACGGTGGTATGGATATGCTTTGGGCAAACTTCTTCTGGATTTGGGGACACCCAGAAGTGTATATATTAATCTTGCCAGCATTTGGTCTTTACAGTGAAATTATTTCAACGTTCTCAAGTCGTAACCTTTATGGTTATAAATCTATGGTTGCATCCATGGTGCTTATTTCTTTACTTTCATTCTTAGTATGGACGCACCACTTCTTTACAATGGGTCAAGGTGCCCTAACAAACAGTATCTTCTCCATTACAACAATGGCGATTGCTGTACCTACAGGCGTTAAAATCTTTAACTGGTTATTTACGATGTGGAAAGGGAAAATCCGTTTTACTGTTCCAATGTTGTACTCTATTGGCTTTATCCCATTATTTACAATCGGTGGGGTGACAGGGGTAATGCTTGCGATGTCAGCAGCGGACTACCAATACCATAATACAATGTTCTTGGTAGCTCACTTCCACAACACAATTATTCCTGGTGTCGTATTCGCGATGCTAGCAGGATTAACTTATTATTGGCCAAAATTCTTTGGCTTCATGTTAAATGAAAAAATCGGTAAATCTACTTTCTGGTTACTTACAGTAGGTTTTGTACTTGCCTTCTTCCCAATGTATATCACTGGTTTAGACGGTCAAGCACGTCGTATGTACACTTACTCAGAAGCAACAGGATTTGGCCCATTAAACATGCTATCATTCGTCGGTGCTGCTTTAATGGCAATTGGTTTCGCAACAATCGTTTATAACATTTATTACAGTTTCAAAAACTCACCAAGAGACATTGGTAGTGACCCATGGGATGCGCGTTCATTAGAATGGGCTACTCATACGCCAGTACCTGAGTACAACTTTGCAAGAGTTCCACAAATCGCATCAAGCGAAGCTTTCTGGGATGCAAAGAAAAAAGGTCACCAATTATTTAAAGGTGAACTAAAAGATATTCATATGCCAAATAATAGTGGTGTTCCATTCATTATGGGTATTATCTTCTTCATCGCAGGATTCTCATTCATTTTTGCATTATGGGTTCCAGCTGTCATTTCATTAATCGGCGTTTTCGTTTGTATGGGTCTCCGTTCATTTGAACTAGATCATGGACGCCATATTCATGTGAAAGAAATTAAAGAGATAGAAGAGCAATTCGAGGAGGTGCAAGGTAGTGAAGATCGATCACACAAAGCCACTAGAGTATAGTACAGATCAAAATCAGTTAAATATTTTAGGCTTTTGGATTTTCCTTGGTGCCGAAATTATGTTGTTCGCTACCCTTTTCACGGCCTACTTCACATTAGAAGGACGTACGGGTAGCGGCCCTACTCCAGCAGAAATTTTTGAAATTACACCAGTACTTATCGAAACGCTCGTTTTATTAACAAGTAGTTTTACAATCGGACTAGGTGTTCATGCAATGCGACTTGGTCGAAAAAATGCAATGCTTACTTTCTTTGGTATTACCCTACTTCTTGGTCTAGGATTCTTAAGTGTAGAGATTTATGAATTTATGCATTACTACCATGTTGGTGCGACTTATCAAACAAGCGCCTTTACAGCTGCTTTATTAACAACATTAGGAACACATGGTGCTCACGTAACGTTAGGTTTATTCTGGGGATTATTTATTATTCTACAAGTGAAAAAACGTGGCTTAACACCTGAAAATGCAAATAAATCATTTATCTTCTCTCTTTACTGGCATTTCTTAGATGTTGTTTGGATCTTTATTTTCAGCTTCATCTATCTGAAAGGAATGATGTAATATGAAAGAATTATTTCCTGCTAAACAGGTGATGGGCTTTGTCTTTTCATTGGTTTTAACTGCAGTTGCATTACTTGTTTACTTTACTGATATGTCATTCGCAGTTGGTATGACCATTCTATTAGTGACAGCATTTGTTCAAGCATTCTTACAACTTGTTGTCTTCATGCATGCTGGGGAATCAAAAGATGGCACAGCTATTTATACGAATATCTTTTATGGGGTTATAATTGCCCTTGTAACCGTGTTTGGGTCATTATTAATCCTTTTATGGGATATGTAATTTAAATAAACGAAAAAGCTTGAGATATTATTCTCAAGCTTTTTTTATATTTTCTTTTCGGGATATTTTTTCAGTTGATTCTACGCCCGTTCTGTCTGTTTATTAATTGAATCCTTTTCTACAAGTTGCATAAATAGACCGATGATGAATAGGATGACGCCACCCTTCACAAGCTCAAATCCATACCAAAAGGAAACGTTTACAAAAAAGCTTAATACGAATAATAACACCCCAGTAATAATACACATTGTAGCAAGACCTTTAAAAAATTTAAACATTTTCCGTCACTCCTTTCAGTCATACGAATCATTCTTATTTATATATTATGACGGAAAGTTCACAAAATTGACATAAATATCGTTCGACAAATTTTTCACTTTTTAATGCGTTTATTTTCTACAAAATCGACCAGTATTTTCATTATTAGGTAATTCCTAAGCTCCTTATTTAGAACTTAAAAGTGAATAAATTTTCCGAAGATTTATAGTAGATCGCAATTTATAGACTATATAGTTTACGTAAAGAAAATTACAATAATTTCTTAACCGATAAAAAAGCTTAATTCTAATCAAATAGAACTAAGCTTACTCATTTAGAGATTTTACTCTGGTATATAAGGTAATTCTAAACTTTTAGGGATGTTAATGACATGTGTCTCTGTATAGGATTTCAAACCTTCTACTCCGTATTCACGACCAACACCTGACTGTTTTACTCCACCAAACGGGAAGCGTACATCTAACCCTTGAACCGCAGCTGTGTTAATCATTGTTGTACCCGCTTCAATTCTACGTGCTACTCTAATGGCATGCTCTTCTTCACCCCAAACGGAACTAGTTAGACCATAAATACTCTCGTTGTGTAATTCAATAACTTGTTCCACATCATCGAAAGGTAAAATTGGAACTGTAGGACCGAACTGTTCTTCTACAACAATCGCATCATGATAATCTGCTTCTAAAACAAGAGTTGGCTGAAGGAAGTAACCATTATCCATTAATTCTGGATTTAAGATTTGTCCTAACTGAATTACTTTTGCTCCATCCCTCTCTGCCTTTTCTACAAGACTCCGTACATACTGAATCTGATTTCGATTGTTTACAGGCCCTACCGTTACATCAGGATTGAATGGGTCCCCTACCCGAATCCATTTATTGGCAGCTTCAACATATTTTTCGACAAATTGATCGTAGATTGAGCGATGTACATATATTCGTTTTGCAATCATACAAATTTGCCCGGCCGTTAAAAAGTTTGAAATGACCATTCGTCGTAACGCTCGTTCATCATTCACATTGAAACTATCGAGTACGATTGCCGCATCATTTCCACCAAGTTCTAAAGTCATTTTCTTAATTGTTTCAGATGCAGCCTTCATAATATGTTTTGCTGTATTTGTTCCACCAGTAAAGGCGATTTTTGCAACTTTTTCATTAGAAGTAAGTTCAACCCCAACATCCGCCTCACCATGTACTAGATTTAGTACACCTGGAGGGAATTCATTCGCGATGATTTCACATACTTTACTTACAGCTAAAGGCGCAAAAGGACTAGGCTTTAACACCATTGTATTACCTGTTAATAAAGCTGGTGCTATTTTAATTGTAGAAAGAGATATCGGATAGTTCCACGGTGTAATCGCAGAAACGACCCCTACCGGATCAAAGGTAATAATAGTCCGGCCGTTTTCATGTTCTTTTATGTCAGGCGTCACGACCTCTTTTACATGATCACATGCAAATTCCATCCACATAAGCGAGATAGCAATCTCTCCTTTGGAATCATAAAGCGCCTTCCCATGTTCACGAGACAGTAATTCAGCAATTTCATCGGTTGATTCTTTAATTTTTTGGATTGCTCTTCTCATTCGAGCAATGCGATCATCGACATCGCTCCACGCCCAATCTTTAAAAGCATCATAAGCTGCATCAATTGCTTGAATCGTTTCTTCCTTCGTATTAATAGGCGCATATCCAACAATTTCATCTGGATGCGTAGGATTTTCACGTGGAAGTGTATTTTCTGTTTGGACTTTCTCACCATTTATAATTGAGCTGATCTTAATTGGTTCTGGTACCATATTTAGCCCTCCGAATTCTTATTTAACAAAACTAGTATGAATTTGGTTACTAATTTATATACTTTTTCTATTTTATCTAAAAACAGAAGTATCCATTTATAGAATTACTTAATTAAATATACACTTTAACTTTGCCATATATAAAGGTAACAAAAAACAGAGAAACATTATTTGCTTCTCTGCTAATAACCGGAGGATTTTGAGTTACATGATTGCGCAACTGTATTCAAAAGATATAGATAAGGCAAAAAACTTTGATGAAAATTAAATGGCATCTTCCCAAACTTCTTTTGCAACATCTACAATATACTTTAGTTTTGCCCATTGCTCATCTTCTGCTAGGATGTTCCCATGGTGAGTAGAAGCAAAGCCACATTGCGGACTAATACATAATTGCTCTAGTGGTACATATTGAGATGCTTCTTGTATACGCGCTTTAATGGCCTCTTTATCTTCTAATTGGCCAAATTTTGATGTAACTAATCCAAGTACAACTTTCGGGCCACCTTTAGGAATATACTTTAGAGGCTCAAATGTTCCTGCACGCTCTGTATCATACTCTAGGAAGAACCCATCTACTTTTTCATTTGCAAAAATAATTGGTGCAATATCATCATACCCACCTGCAAAGTGATAATCTGAACGATAGTTACCACGACAAATATGAGTAGTCACAGTAAGGTCTTCTGGTTTACCTTCTAGAATACTATTTACCACTCTAACTGCTAATTCAGCTCTATATTTCTTCTCTTCAGGTGAAAAGTCTGATGTAGCGATTACCGCTAAATAAACGTCATCTAACTGTAGATAACGAACTCCAATACGATAGAATTCTTGAATTGTTTCTTTATAAGCTTCAATAATATCTGGTGCAAATTCGTCAAAGTTTTCGTACTGTCCATTTATAATAGCCGGGTGGAAAAATTGGTTCGGACTTGGAATCGTAAATTTCACAACCGCTCTATCTCCAACAATGTCTAATAAGTCTTTTGCTTGTTGGAAAAATGGATGGTTAGGATTGTAAGCAATTTTGCCAATTAGACGCACATCATAAGGATCTGTTTCTTGATTTTTAAAACCATATCCATGTTCCGGAACATATCCTTCTGCTCCTAAAAGGTGTTCCATAAAAGTAGAATGCCACCAGTCACGACCGAATTCACCGTCAGTAACTGCTTGTAAACCAATTTCAATTTGCTTATTTACAATGTGTTTAATTTCCTGTTTTTCCACTTCACGTAACTGTTCACTAGTAATTTTGCCAGCTTTAAAATCATTCTTTGCTTCTTTTAGTCTTTCAGAGCGAAGTAAGCTCCCTACTTGATCTCCACGAAATGGTGCTTTTACTAGAGTTTTTGTCATCCTTAACACTCCTTTATTGTTTTTCTTTAATATATCTAGTTTATATTTTTATACAATAAAGTAAGTGTAGCACGGACACAGCCATATAGCGTAACACTTTATATCTATTGTTTGCCATAGGCTAAGACTATAACTGAGAAAGTTCTTCTTCGATTGTTTCCTTTAAGTAATCAATATAAATAGTTGCTAATGAACTATTTGTTACGTGTTTGTGAGTTATATAGCCTACAATAATTCGTTCATCTACTTTTAATGGAATTGCAACAATATCACTATTTAACTCTTTGCTAATAACACCCGTAGAAATGGTATACCCATTTAAACCTATTAATAGATTAAATAAAGTTGCTCGGTCACTAACTTTTATATTTTTTGGTCTTGAAAGTGTACTCAGTATCTCCTCTGAAAAATAAAAAGAATTATAATCACCTTGCTCAAAAGATAAATAAGGGTATGGAAGTAAATCTTCCAATGTCACATAATCCTGCTTTGTAAGAGGATTTCTAGAACTAATGAATACATGGGGTTTCGCTTCAAACAACTCATGAAATTCTAAATTTCCTTCTCTAAGAAATTTATTGATTACCTTCTGGTTAAATTCATTTTTATAAAGAATCCCAATTTCGCTTCTCAAGTTTTTAACATCTTCGATAATTTCATAAGTTTTTGTCTCACGTAATGTAAATTCATATTCATCACGATGATAATTTTTTAAAAGTCGTACAAAAGCACTTACAGCAAACGCATAATGTTGAGCTGATACAGAAAATTGCTGTTGCTGGGATTGTTTATTGGAGTATCGATTTTCTAAAAGTTCAGCTTGTTCTACAACCTGCCTAGCGTAACCTAGAAATTCAGTTCCCTCTTGGGTAATAACAATGCCCTTATTTGTACGTGAAAATATGATAATACCTATTTCTTTCTCTAATTCCTTTAATGCATTAGAAAGACTAGGTTGACTGATAAATAAATTCTGTGCAGCTTTACTAATTGATCGACTTCTTGCAACTTCAATTACATATTTTAATTGTTGTAATGTCATCTCATACCCTCTTATCATACGCATAATCTAACAGTAAAATTGATTCTATATACTCTAATCAATATATTAATTCTAATCCTTAATAGTATATTATCTTAATATTACTCGTATATCATCTTATTTTTTGTCATATCATACTTTGCTATTAATAGTAGCTTATTTAATGCCTCTTCTTTCGCATTCAGAACTGTATCCTTGGTCCTCCCACTTCTCGAATCATTACTGTGATATTTACCTTATGAAAATATATCCATTTCTTTAGCCGCGCCAATCGAACCTTTGGTTCTTGGAGTTGGGGACTTTCTTGAAATAAAAAAAACACCACTGAAACTCAGCGGTGCTTTGTGCGAAGCGACGTCCTACTCTCACAGGGGGAATCCCCCAACTACCATCGGCGCTAAAGAGCTTAACTTCCGTGTTCGGTATGGGAACGGGTGTGACCTCTTTGCCATTATCACTTCACTATTTAGTTGAAAGAAGTTTATTCTTTCAAAACTGGATAAAGACATTGAATACGTTCAAGTTAGTTTTGGTTAAGTCCTCGATCGATTAGTATTCGTCAGCTCCATGTGTCACCACACTTCCACTTCGAACCTATCTACCTCATCGTCTTTGAGGGATCTTACTTCTAATGAATGGGAAATCTCATCTTGAGGGGGGCTTCATGCTTAGATGCTTTCAGCACTTATCCCGTCCACACATAGCTACCCAGCGATGCCTTTGGCAAGACAACTGGTACACCAGCGGTGTGTCCATCCCGGTCCTCTCGTACTAAGGACAGCTCCTCTCAAATTTCCTACGCCCACGACGGATAGGGACCGAACTGTCTCACGACGTTCTGAACCCAGCTCGCGTACCGCTTTAATGGGCGAACAGCCCAACCCTTGGGACCGACTACAGCCCCAGGATGCGATGAGCCGACATCGAGGTGCCAAACCTCCCCGTCGATGTGGACTCTTGGGGGAGATAAGCCTGTTATCCCCGGGGTAGCTTTTATCCGTTGAGCGATGGCCCTTCCATGCGGAACCACCGGATCACTAAGCCCGTCTTTCGACCCTGCTCGACTTGTAGGCCTCGAAGTCAAGCGCCCTTGTGCCTTTCCACCTTCCGAAGGATTTCCACCCATTCTGAGGGAACCTTTGGGCGCCCCCGTTACCTTTTAGGAGGCGACCGCCCCAGTCAAACTGTCCACCTGACACTGTCTCCTACCCCGATGAGGGGTACGGGTTAGAATTTCAATACAACCAGGGTAGTATCCCACCGACGCCTCCATAGAAGCTGGCGCTCCTATTTCTCAGGCTCCTACCTATCCTGTACAAGTTGTACCAAAATTCAATATCAAGCTACAGTAAAGCTCCACGGGGTCTTTCCGTCCTGTCGCGGGTAACCTGCATCTTCACAGGTACTATAATTTCACCGAGTCTCTCGTTGAGACAGTGCCCAGATCGTTACGCCTTTCGTGCGGGTCGGAACTTACCCGACAAGGAATTTCGCTACCTTAGGACCGTTATAGTTACGGCCGCCGTTTACTGGGGCTTCAATTCAGAGCTTCGCGTAAGCTAACCCCTCCTCTTAACCTTCCAGCACCGGGCAGGCGTCAGCCCCTATACTTCACCTTACGGTTTTGCAGAGACCTGTGTTTTTGCTAAACAGTCGCCTGGGCCTATTCACTGCGGCTCTCTCTCGAGAGCACCCCTTCTCCCGAAGTTACGGGGTCATTTTGCCGAGTTCCTTAACGAGAGTTCTCTCGCAC